>NZ_SRZM01000196.1 GCF_019402445.1 Brachyspira pilosicoli | reverse complement strand
AAAAAATATGGAATAAAAAATATAAATATTGAAATAGCAGATTTTTCTTATGATAGTTCAAAAATTGCAGCCAGAAATTTATTAAAAAATAAAAAATTAGATGCTATAATATGTTCAACAGATAGGCAAGCTCATAGTGTTTATATGGTTGCAAAAGAAATGGGGCTTAAAATTCCAGATGATATATCTGTAATATCTTTTGGTGGATATGAGATTGATGAAATAATAGAGCCTGAACTTTCTACTATAAAATTTGATTCATTTAATGCTGGTGTATCTGCTGCTAATACTTTAATAAATTTAATTAATAATATAAATGTAGAAAAAGTATTTTATATTGATTATAAGTTTATAGAAGGTAAAAGCGTAAAATAAAAAAGGAGTTAATAAAATTAATTTTTTATTAACTCCAATAAATATTTTTTATATATTATTTTATTTCCAATCTTTAAAATATTCTTTATGTACTTCTAAATAATCAAATACAATAGATTTAGCAATAGAATAAGAATTAACTAATGGATGTACAGTTAAAGCTTTAATAGCTTTTTGAATACTTTTTTCAAAAATAGCTTCTACTGTAAGATTTTCATATAGTTTAACATCCTTTATTAAATTCTCTTGCATCTTTGGTATATTATTCATTTTTATTGGAACAGCATTACCGTTTTCATCTATAGTACAGCTTATTTCAACAACATCATTATCATCTAAAAATTCTAAAGCTCCATTATTTTTCACTGACACAACAACTCTTTTATTATGATTATTACTTGCAGCCTCAAGTATATCTATTGCTACACCTGCATATCCTCCAGAATCAGGTAGTTTTAAAAATTCAGATAATGGTATAACTTCTCTCTTATTTGATTTTTCAACACCAGATTCTCTAGCCATATAACTGCTTTCTCTTTCTATTAGATAAGAAAAATATATTTCAAAAGCCTTATCTAAATCATTATGTATATCTATATCTTTAAGAGCATTATACATTTTATTATTAATTTCTAATATTTGCTCTCCTCTTGTTTTACCAGAATCAACTATAGCTTGAACAGCTTTTTCTCTATAATAATAAAAATATAGATACTCATTTAAAAGCATATCATCAGATAAATGAACCAAATCTACATCAAAATATCTCATTTCTGTTTCTTTATATATTTTAGGGTTTTCTATAATAGATTTTGTTATATCTTTTCCATTAACCTGTATATTTCTAAACCATGATAAATGATTAAGCCCAAAACAATCAATTTTTACATTTTCTTCTTTTTCTCCAATAATATGGCATATTTCTCTTATTAATTCGCTTGGAGCATCACAAATACCAAAAAACTTTTTTGAGAAACCAGATTTTTGTATAGCTTGAGTTACTAACCCAGATGGATTAGTAAAATTGAAAAGTATAGCATCTTTTGATGAATATTTTTCTATCATTTTACAATAATCCAATATAACAGGAATGGATCTTATAGAAAAAGAAAAACCTCCAGGACCAGTTGTTTCTTGTCCTAATACACCATTTTTTAATGCCACTCTTTCATCTTTTACTCTTCCTTCTTCTTCACCAACCCTAATTGTAGTAATAATATAATCAGCATCTTTTAAAGCCTCTATAGGGTCTGAAGTAATAGAAAACTTAACCTTATTATTAAGTTTTTCAAAAATCTCTTTTGATAAATTACCATATATTTGTAATTTTTTATCATTGTTATCCATAAATACTACAGATGTAACACCTATTTTGTTCACCTGTAAAGCTAAAGATTTTGCTAAAAAAGGAGATCTAACTCCACCACCACCTAAAACTGTTAATTTCATTTTTTACTCCATTTTATTAATAATTATTCTTTATTTAATGCTTTCTCAACTTTATTTTTTATACTATTAACAGAAAGACCATAAATAATTTGTACAGATTGTCCTTTTTTAACAACACCATGACTTCCTGTTTCTTTTAATAAAGCTTCATCAATAAGATTAATATCTTTAAGTTCTAATCTTAATCTTGTAAAACAATTATCTACAGATATTATATTTTCTTTACCTCCTATAGCCTTAATAATATTATTTATTTTATTTTCTTCATTAGCTGTTTTATTTTCCAAGTATTCTTTTTTTGAATATAGTTTAACATCAGCTTCATCATCTTCTCTACCTGGTGTTTTCAAATTAAACTTTAATACAAAAAATTTAAATACATAATAAAATAATATAGCTTGTATTATTCCTATTAGAATAAAATAAGGCCATCTAGTTACAGAAGGAGGCATAGGCAAATCATATAAGAAGAAATCAATAAATCCACTAGCACCCCAAGGTCTTATTGAAAATACATTTAAAATAGCTTGAAATACTCCAGACATAGCAGCATATATAACCCATAATGGAGGAGAAACAAATAAAAAAGTAAATTCAATAGGTTCTGTAATACCAACTAACATAGCAGTTAAAGTAGCTGGTATTAATATAGCTCTTGCTTGCTGTTTCTTTTCAGGTTTAGCAGTATGATAGAAAGCTAAAGCAGCACCAACCAAACCAAACATACAAACCATACCTTGCTGAGAAAATCTTATAGCTTCATTCATTAATTTAACATCTTTATTAGCCATTTCAGCAAAGAATATTTGCATAGTACCTTCATATGTGATACCATCTCTCACCAAAGTACCTCCTATACTAGTTAATTGGAAAGGAGACCATACTAAATGGTGTAATCCTGTAGGTATCAAAACTTTTTCCAAAAATCCGTATACAAATACACCTAATGAACCTGCATTTTTCATAAATGTAGTAGATAATGTAATTCCTTTAGCAACAAAAGGCCATATATAACTAAGTATTATAGCAAATAATATTACTATAGGTATCATTATAACAAATACAACTTTACTACCACCGTACATAGCCATAGCACCTTTAAACTCAACGTTACAAAAAGTATTATGTATTTTAGCAGTAGTAATACCTAATATTATTCCTAAAAATACTCCCATATCTATGACTCTAAAACCTAATAGTTCAGTTTGTCCAGTTCCAGCTAATTGTCCATTTTCAGGCATAGGTATAACTTTGTTTGTAATTTCTAAGAAAGTTGAATTAGCACCAAGAAACATAATAAATACCATAAGTCCAACTAAAGCTGCCTCTGTTTTCTTTTCTTTAGCTAAACCAAAAGAAATACCAACTGCAAATATTAAACTTAGATTACCAAATAGAGGCCAAAGAGTTCCTCCCAATATATCAGCTACATCTTTAATAATACTTCCTTCAGCAGACCAATTACCTAATAAAGTAGCCAATACGAGAGCAGTACCTATAACAGGTAAAAATAAAATAGCACCCATCATAGCCCTAG
>NZ_SRZM01000195.1 GCF_019402445.1 Brachyspira pilosicoli | reverse complement strand
ACCGTGCGGCAAGGTGGTACAGCTCGTACATGGGAAAAAGAACAAGAAAAAATTTACAAACTTAAAATTTTTACCATATAGTAACAAGCAATTTATATAATATAGGAAGGAGTACAACTGTTAAAGCTCCAGCTATACCTATAGCAAGACCAGACATAGCTCCTTCAGTCTCTCCCATCTCTATTGCCTTACTAGTGCCCACAGCATGCGATGCAGTGCCTATTGAAATGCCCTTAGCTAAAGGCGATTTTATTCTAAATATTTTGAATACTATAGGAGCAATTATAGCACCAGCCACCCCAGATATTACAACAGCAAGCACAGTGATAGATTTTACACCGCCTATACTATCAGCCACATCAACAGCTATTGCAGTAGTTATTGATTTTGGAAGAAGTGATAAAAGTATATTTTCTGATACACCCATAATCTTTGCAGTGAAATATATTCCAACTATTCCAATAGCACTTCCTATTGCAATGCTAAAAAGTATTACTAATAAATTGGCTTTTAATATTGGAAGGTTTCTATATATTGGAAGAGCTAATACAACAGTAGCAGGTCCAACCAATGCATTAATAAATTTTCCGCCGCTTTCATTATAAACACTATAAGGTACTCCCATAAAATAAATAGATAAACCTACAAGTATTACACTCGTTACAAGAGGCGTTAATATTGGAAGTTTGGTTTTATTATAAATATAGTACGATATTATATATGCTATTAAAGTTATTACTATTGAAATTAGAGGATTGTCTTGAAATAATGCTGTCATTTTATTTTCCTTTTTTTATTAACTATGTTTTCAAAAAACTGTGCAGATAAACCAGTTGCAGCCATTATTACCACAACAAAAAATATGCATATTATGAGAAAAGGTATTATCTCATCTTTAATATATTTATATTCATCAACTATAGCTAAACTAGCAGGTACAAATAACAAAGCCATGTTTTTTATTAATATATCGCTAGCCTCATCAATATCACTCTCTTTTACAATTCCAAAAACTAAAAGAAAGAACAGTAAAAACATTCCTATTACATTACCAGGTATTGGAAGTCTTAGAGATTTACTTAAGATGTATGATATTGAATAAATAAAAAATATTATAGAGAATTGTTTAATCAACTTCATTGTAGTAGAATCCAATAAATTATTTTAAAAAATTATTGGGATAAATTATATATCTAAAAAAATGTTTTTCAATAGAGTATTTTTATGCTGAGATTGAGTTACGTAAAAAGCAGTACGAATACTACAGAGATAAATTATTTACTTTTAAGGAGAATAAAGTTTAATCATGTTCTGACATCACAAATATAAATATTATTTCATATATATCTTTTAATATAAAGTTATAGTATTTGCATTTTTTGCAACTTTTTGACGAAGTCCGCAC
>NZ_SRZM01000194.1 GCF_019402445.1 Brachyspira pilosicoli | reverse complement strand
AATGGCTAATGGAGCATTAGAAAATAAACAAGTTAATGAAAAAAATAAAAAAGTATTTTTAGAATTACAACAAAAATTAGAGGAGATATGTGCTGTTATATCAAAGATGATATTATTAGATGGTGAGGGAATGAGTAAAACTATTATGGTATCTGTAAAAAAAGCAAAAACTCAAAAAGATGCCTTAGAAATAGCAAGCAAAATATCAAAATCTAATCTTGTAAAAATTTTATTTATATCAAATGAAATAGAACATCGTAAATTATTATCAACTATAGGAAATATGAATGTTAATGTAGATAAGATGTCTATAACAGTGGATAATATTAATATTTACAAAAACGGTAAAATAAATGAAAATCAAGATGAATTAAAAATATTAAATAATAGTTTAAATAAAGATAAAAACGAACATCATATTATACTAGATTGCGGATATAATACAAAGTTTGAAGACTACTATTATTTTACAGATATAAGCCAAGAATATATATCAATACATTCAAGTTATAATATTTAACTTCTTATATTACCAACTGTAGGATCATATATTTCCTCTTCTGGAAGGGTATAAATATTATTATTATTATTTTCTGTATTAGTGTTTTCATTTGTATAATTATTATTTTCATCTAATGGAGGATAATAATATTCTTCTTCTTCATCTGCCATATTAGCTGTATCATTGTTATTATTTCTTCTAGTACCGCTTCTTATATGGTCAATATTACATTGAGTGCTAAGGTCAATATTTCCACCTACAGTAAGAGGAGTAGTATTAATACAAGTATGATTTCTAGGAAGTCCTGAATCCTGACAAATCTCTACAATAAAAACATCTTCAGGCACTTTCCAATGAAACTCTCTTTTATTTACAGGAGTAATTGCATCTAAATATTGAAATGTAGCCAAAGCAGTGGTAGCTCCTCCTGTAACATTATTAGGAAGAACGTCATTTCTATCACTTCCAATCCAAGTAACAGTTACAATCTCATCATTATAAGCAACAAACCAGTTATCTCTGTGCTCACTTGTAGTACCTGTTTTAGCAGAATATGAAGGACTTTGAAAACCATAAGTACTAGCACTTCTATATGCTGTGCCTCCTGGTGCTATTACTTTTTGAAGAGTAGAGTTTAAAAAATAATATGATGCTTGTGATGTTGAGCTTATTTTTTTAGGAGTTCTATCTGCAAGAGCAGTTACGCTTAATTCATTTCCGTCTATATCTATTACTTTATCTACTATATAGTTATTGTATCTTGTGCCATTATTAGCAAGACCTCCATAAGCAGTAGCCAAATCTAAAGGACTCATCTCTATGGTACCCAAACCAATAGATAATGCATTTGGTATATAGGCATCATTTCCAAAAAACTCCCTTGCATGATCAACAAAATAAGCAAGACCAATATCATTTAATAATTTAACAGCAACTGTATTGATAGATTTTGTTAAAGCAGTTTCTAAAGTAATTTCACCCATATATCTTCTATTAAAGTTTCTAGGAGAATATGCAGGTTTACCAGGTCCTTGAGGATAGCTGTAATTTGTATCAAGCATAGTAGAAAAAGGCTGAGCACCTCCTTCAAATGCATACAAATATATAAAAGGCTTTATTACACTCCCTATTTGTCTTTTTGCCTGCACTGCCCTATTAAACTGATTTTGCAATGTGTATCCGTCCCCGCCTATCATTACGAGTATACCGCCTGTTTTGGGGTCTATAGAAACCATTGCACCTTGATAACTTCTGTTGGAGGTAGATGCTTGAAGATTTCTTATTTTTTCTTTCATCACAGCATCTGCCACTCTGTAATATCTTTCATTTATTGTTGTGTATATTTTAAGTCCAGATAATGCAAGTTCATCTTTATTGAAATAGTTTAATAATTCTTGTCTTACATATTCATTAGCATAGGGTGTTCTGTTTACAGTCATTTTCCACTGAGCACCTTTTACCTGCTTGCTAATATTTGTGTATTTTTGGTCAAATAATTCTAATTCTGCCTTTTTAGTTTCTTCATCTATAATTTTATTTTTTACTAGTCTTGAAAGTATTTGGTCAACTTTTTTTCTGCTATTGTCTGGATTATTTACTATAGAGTAATATGTAGGGTTTGGAAGCATACCAACCATTATGGCAAATTCTAATAATCTGCATTGCCTTAAAGGTTTTTGAAAATAATAATTAGCAGCAGCCTCAAAACCATAATTTCCATCACCCAAATAAACAGTATTAAAATACATCGCAAGTATTTCTTTTTTTGTATATTTAGCTTCTATCTCTCTTGCTGCAAACATTTCAAACAATTTTCTCTCTATTGTTCTTTCGCTTTTAGTGAATAGAAGTTTAGCTAATTGCTGTGTGAGAGTTGAACCTCCGCCTACTATCTTTCTAGTTAAAACAGTTTGTATTGCTAAATATGCAGACCTAAAATAATTTATACCCTTATGCGAATAAAATTTCTGGTCTTCCATTAAAAGAAGTGTTTTTTCTAAAAGAGGGTTAATATCATCAACGTTTACAACCTCATAAGCAGGGGGCATATATTCGCCTATGAGTATATTGTTTTTATCATAAATCTTTGTAGGAGGAGAATCACCGAAAGGGTTTAGAGGGTTAAAATATCTTATTCTCTTTTCATTTCCTCTTATTACTATTATATTATAGTATTCCTCAAGCATAGCCATACTTTGATCTCTCTTAGATACCCAATCTTTATATATATTTCCTACATAAAGACTAAGTATTATACCGCCAGTAGCTGAAATCAAAAGTATAATAATAAATGCACTTATTAAAAATTTTTTAAGTTTTGATTTTTTCTTTTTTACAGTTTTATCTTTAGTAACCATTATACACCAATTAACATAATATTTTTTAATATAATACTATGATATAATTAACTTTGCAAGTCAATATATAGCAATTTTTTGTATCTTATAAAAAACAAATCTTCAATATATATAGTAAAAAATAAAAAAAGAGCATAACAACAATAATTATTATGCCCTTTTTATATCACTTATATATTATTATAAAAATATTAATTAGATTTTTTATTTACAATATAATTAATAACCTCTTCTTTAGAGTTCATATTTTTTAATTCACTAGCAACAACCCCATCTTCTTCACTTCCAAATATCTCTAATATATCAGATATAATATCTACATGTGAATCATTATCAACAGCAGCAAGCCCTATTAAACAATAAATGGGATTATTAAAATGATTCTCAAAATTAACTCCATTTCTTACTATAAGCAAAGATATACCAGTTTTAAAAACATTAAAATCTCTTTTAGCATGAGGCATAGCTAAATGTTTACCTATAATATAGTAAAAATCAAACTCTTTTGCACAATCTATAGCATTTTGTATATATTCTCTGCTAATATATTCTTTTTCTAATAAAGGCTTAAAACATTCTTCAACTGCTTCCTGCCAACTATTAATATTATCAATAACATTAACAGAATCAAGCTTTATAAGCATATCTGCAAAGCCATACATAAAAGATAATATCCTTTAATTTATCTTATTACTTCTTTTACTTTGCTTAAAACATTTTCCCCAGATACACCATATTTTGCTTTTAATTCTGTAGATTTTCCAGACTCAGTGAAAGAATCTTTACATCCTACTATTTTTAAAGGAGCAACATCTTTATGCTCAGCAAGCACCTCAGCTACAGCACTTCCTAATCCGCCTATAACACTGTGATTCTCTAGAGTAACAACACATTTCACTTTCTTAGCATTCTCTATAATGTTTTTAGTGTCTAAAGGTTTTAGGGAACGAACATGTATTAAACGATAAGTAATATTGTTTTTCTCTAATAAATTAACAGCATCCACTGCCTGTTCAAAAGAAGAACCGTCAAAGAATAAAGCAACATCATCACCTGTTTTAGCTATTTCTTTATTTGTAATATCAAAATTAGCCTCTTCAGGAGTATTATAAATTATAGGTACAGCCTCTCTTGCCACTCTTACATAATAAAGACCTTTATTGTTAAGAGCATAACTAATAGCAGATTTAACATCATTTTCATCAAGAGGAAGAAGTACATTCATATTTGGCACACAACGCATTAAAGCCATATCTTGTGTAGCCTGATGGCTTGCTCCGTCTGGACCAGCATCTAAACCTGGGTGAGTAGCTATTATTTTAAGATTAGCTTTAGTGTAGGCAGCTTGTCTAATTTGAGTCCACACTGTACCGCTTGCAAATATAGCAAAATTAACATATACAGGATACATTCCTTCTAACGCTAAACCAGTAGCAGCACTTAAAGAACTCTGCTCACCAATACCTAATTCCCAATAATTCTTTGGAAAAGTTTTACTTACATCAAAAGAAGATGTTGAAGTACCTAAATCATTATCTATTACTATTATCTTATTATTTTTTTCTATTAAACTAGTTAAATGCTTTCCTATTATAGCTCTAGGAGCAGAAGTTTTTTCTATGTTTATCATAAATCTTATTCCCCTTTTTTATTACATATCTAAATCTTTTTTTGCTTGCTCAAAATCTTTATCATTTATAGTTAAAGAATGGCAATTAGGGTTATTTTCTAAGAAAGAAACACCTTTACCTTTTACTGTCTTCATTATAATAGCAACAGGTTTTCCGCTTAATGTATCTAATTTGTCTAATGCTTCAACAACATCTTTCATATTGTTTCCGTCTTTTACTGTTATAACATTCCAATTAAAACTTTTAAACTTATCTTCTAAAGAGCCTAAATTAATAACTTCATTAACAGGGTCATGAGAAGATAGTCCATTATTATCTATAATTGCAACTAAATTATCCAATTTAAAATGAGCAGCCTGCTGAACAGTTTCCCAAATCTGCCCCTCATGAAGCTCAGCATCACCGCATAAAGCAAATATTTTATTAGCATTATTATTAAACTTTCTAGCATAAGCCATACCCATAGCAACCGCTAAACCCTGACCTAAAAGACCAGTATTCATCTCTGTTTCTGGTATCTTATTAACATCTGGGTGTCCTTGAAGATGACTGTTAATATGCTTTAATGTTTTTAGCTCTTCCATAGGTATAATTCCAAGATTAGCTAATATAGCATATTGCATAACAACAACATGACCTTTAGATAATACAAAACGAGATCTACCACTGTCTTTAAAATTAATATACTTGTCATACACAGCAACAGCCATATCCATAGCAGATAAAGACCCACCTACATGTGCTACACCTTTTGAATCATAAACCATTTGAAGAAGTGTTTGTCTACATTTCTTCGCTTTTTTTTCTAATTCTTCTATAGAACTCATTAAAAAATCCTCCAATTCAATACTAAAATTGAATTATTAAAATTAAATAATTAACTTATATTTCAAAATTTAATTATATAGATTTGTAAGAAAAAATTCAATATGATATGTATTTTTATATAATAAAAGAATCCCTTAATAATATATATATCAAGGGATTCTAAAAATTTTTAATATTTTGAAATAGTTACTTTTTTAGTTCATTAGCCATTTTCTTTTCATAAAATTTTGGTGCTAATATTGCCATTATACACATTATTACAAATCCTGTTAATAAAGCTAAGAAAGGATTTAGAGTAATACCTCCAACTATAACACCTATAAAAGAAGCAATAGCCACCAAACTAGCATAAGGAAGCTGTGTGCTAACATGCTCTAATAAAGGACAGTTACTTCCAGTAGAAGAAAGTATTGTAGTATCAGATATAGGAGAGCAATGGTCGCCAAATACAGCACCAGACACCAAAGACCCTACACTAATAAGAAGTACATTCAAAAGCTGTTCTCCTGTATAACCATTAGCATTAGCAAGACCTGTAGCAATAGGTATTACTATAGGAATAAGTATAGCAAAAGTACCCCAACTTGTTCCAGTAGAGAAAGCTATAACACAGCCAAGCAAATAACCAATAGCAGGAAGTATCCAAAGAGGAAAACCACCACCTTTAACAACCTCTGATAGGAAAGAAGCTAAACCTAAACCTCCATCTTCTGGTGATGATTTTATAACATTACCAATAGTCCAAGCTAAAGCCAACACTACCAAAGCAGGCACCATTGATTTTATACCTTCCATTATAGCATTACCAGCAGAACGAACATTTAAAAGTTTTCTAGCAACATAATAAATATACATTATTATAAGCGAAATAACTGCTCCGTAAAATAAAGCTTTAGAAGCATCTGTTTGTATAAAGGCATTTGTAATAGTAGTGCCATTAAAAGCTTGTGATAAAGTTTCTATACCGTCAGAGCCAACTAAGCCCATATATGTTGTAATAGGAAACATCACTATACAAACTAATATTAATACTACTATAGCTATAACCATATCATACCATTTAGCACTGTCGCCTGAAATAGTTTCTAAATTACCAGGACAAGCACCGTATAAATCTTCGTTAAATAGTTTTCCATTAGCAGCATCATCTTCGCTTCTTTTCATAGGTCCGAAATCCTTAAAAAATAAAGAAATTAATACTACAAAAGCCAAAGCTAAAAGCGGATAAACCGAATATGGTATCATCTTTATAAAAAATATAAACTCACTCATATTCAAAGATTCAAACCCCTCAGAATCTCTAATATAGCTCATAACAGTTACAACCCAAGTAGATATAGGTGCAAGTATACAAACAGGAGCAGCAGTAGAATCTAATATATAAGCAAGTTTAGCCCTAGAAATCTTTTTTTCATCAAAAGCAGGACGCATTACAGTACCCACAGAAAGACTATTAAAATAATCATCTATAAATATAATAAGTCCAAAAAACCAAGTAAATATTAATACACTCTTTTTAGTTTTAAGGTATTTACTAGCCCATAAACCAAAAGCCTTAGTAGCACCTGTTTTTGAAAGCATACTAACAAATGCACCAAGCAAAGCACAAAATAAAAGTATTCTCACATTCCAAGAATCCCCAGTCATAGCAGCAACTTTATCTGTAAATATAGTAATAGCAGTAAATATGTTGCCATGTGCAAGTATTAAAGTACCAGAAAGTATACCAACCGTTAAAGAGATTATTACCTCTTTTGTAAGAAGGGCAAGTATTATAGCCAAAAGAGGCGGTATAATACCAAATAAACCGTAATGTTCCATTTTTCAGTAGCTCCTATTTTTTATGTATTATATTCAAATAAAAAAGCCCCCTATATTTAAGGGAGCTTTTAAATTGCTAAACTATATAAATAATGAATAAATAATTTAACACTCCCAAACGATAAGAGGTTTATTATGTTTCTTAAATTTATTCATTATTTTCCTACTTTCTTTTTATAGTAATTTATTTTACTACAAAATATTAACTTTGTCAATAACAAAAAATAATAAATGCTTTTAGCTAAAACAACTATAAAATATATATTGATATAATAATAAAAAATGTTATTATATATAATATTATAAATATGTACATATAAATTTTATGAATATTGAGTTTTTACTTAGTGCTAAATTTAATAGGGCTCTTCCTACAAAAGACAGGCTATTTAAATCAATAGTATCATCTCTAAACGAAGTAAATATTAACCCTCTTATTATGCTTTCAGAATATTCTATATTAGATGAGGAAAACTCAAGCACGTTAATATACTCTTTTCACCCGGCCTCTGACCCTGTGTATTTTGAATATAAAGAAGGTACATTATATGTAACTATTAATAGCGGAATTTTGGGTGCTGGGTATCATAGATTTATCATTTCTGTATTAGGCAGAATTTCAACAAGATTAGATATTGTATTTAAAGAAGATAAAACATATAAAGATTATAGCGGATATTTTAAAGAAAAAGATTTTGATAAATTAAAAAATTTTTTTGCAGCAGCATTAAATGAATATTCAGAGAGTTTGCTTGCTAATGAAGAGTTTAAAGACTTTATGATATCTATGCCTTATGATTACCCTATGATAGAAAAAGAATATTATGCACTTTCTCCTTTGGGGTATTGGGGTAAATCTTGGTTTAATAATTTAGTTAATGCTCCTTTAGAAGATAAATATGATTTTGCAAGAGAGTTTTTTATTTGGAATGATGAAGAGATTAATGCTGATTTTTGGTTTAAGAGTTTAAATAGCATTATATGGCTTTATTTCCCTTTTAGAGAGATTATAGATGATAAAGAGAGAGATGTATATAAAAAAATAATTTACTGTTTTCAAGAGGCATACAAAAAAGATAAAACACTGCCATATCCTTGGAAGATACTTTCTGATATAGCATACTATTTGGACGATGATAATTTAGCTAAGTTTATAGAAGCCAATAAGAAAAATAATATTCAAATGACTAATACTGATATTGGATTTAGAAAAGAGAATGCAAGATACTTTATTGCAGGTGGATTTAATATTTCTCTTCCAATGAGTTTTAACATTTACAGAGATGATAAAACCTTAGTAGAGTTTAAAAACATACATACATACATTGCAATGCAGGTATATTCTTTTGCAAATGATGAAATTGACGCTATAATGGAATATGTTATAAAACAGATGGACGTAACAAAAGAAGAAAAAGGCGACCTTACAGATATAAAAATAAAAGATATAAAATCTGCTGTATACAAAAAATCTATGGGTAATGATGATTATGTATTTACTGTAGTAGCAGTTTCAAAAAAGCTGGCACTTCTTGCATGGTTTACATACAACGGCAAAGAAAATGAAGAATTATGCATAGAGGCAATAAAATCTATAAGCATAGATAATTAATCCTTCATATTAGCATCTTCAAAATACTCTTTACCCTCTTCATAATATAAAGGCAATTTGTCTGCTCTGTAATATAATTCAGATTTAGGCATATCAAACTTAGCTTTAAATAAAACTTCTTTTGTTTGTTTATCTACTTCTAATACAGTTCTTATAGTTCCATAAGTTAAAAGTAAATTATTTTCTCTAATATCAGCATCTGAAGTAATTCTTGAATAAAGTGAAACATCTCTAAACTCATCTGTTTTAATAGCAGTATAAGAACCATGCTCTCCTGTAATATTATATTCTACATATCTTGAGCCTTTAGAGTTTCTGTTGGCATCTCCCTGATTATCAAGCATTCCTAAGTTTCCATTTTCTAAAAGTATTAATGCATGCTGATTTTTTGGTCCGTCTGTAAGTGCATCTCCTTTTACTCTGTATACATCTAATGAAGGCAAATCTCCTAAATTATCTTTATAAGGAATCTGACCATATGCATTTCCTGTTCTTGTGTTTAATGTTTCATCTGCAAACCACCATATAAGTTTCCAATCGCTGTAGTCAATTGCAAATACTCCTAAATTCCTTGAAGATATATAAAGTATATCAGTGTCTTTATCATAAACAAGCGAATTAGCATGAAACCAGTCTATAGATTTCTGCTTACCGTTTTCATCTATAAATATATTGTTTTCATCAAACACTATTCTGTTTAATATTCTTATTTCATTTTTATCATTATTAGGAATTACTATATCTCTTATAATAGAAGCAAAACCCATCTTCCTTACTATATTTCCAGAAAAGTCAATCTCTGTAATCTCATCATCTCCGCCCCATTTGCTTGCAGATAAATAAATATAATTATCATCTTTTTTTATAGTGTCATGATGAGAATTGCTCGGATATTTTACAAGCTCTTTTCCAAGCATATTATAAATTTTGCCTTCATACATAGGATATATTAAAAACTTATTGCCCTCTATAGCTATCTTTGAAGCAGTAACTCCTTTAATAAAATATCTCACATAACCATTTTTTGATATACCTATAGTAGCAGTAGGATACCACCCATTAAAATATTGAATAAAATATAACTCAGGATTATTTCCATCATCATTAGTAAGCTTATTAACTTCTACAGTATATTTTGAATCAATGTACACATCATCATGATAAATCTTTTTTACATAATGATTTTCTACAATTTCTCTTCCTGCATCATTTATAATAATTGTATTTGTAGCTTCTGGAAAAAGCCCATGTATTTCAAACTCTTTGCCGTAATTAGCAGGATAGGTATGAATTATATCAGGTTCATTGTATAGCCCTTTAACTGTTACTGTTATTGGGTAATTATTAGTATTGCTTATAACATAAGAGGCAGATAATGGAGCTATATTGTAAGGGTTTAATATTATAGTGCCTAAAGGAGTGAGTTTATTAGGGTCAATAATATTTTCTTCTAACTCCTTTTCATTTGCATTACAATTTACTATAAAGAAAAAACTAAATAAAAAAGTTAATAGAATGTTTTTCATAAGCAGCACCTAAATATAATATATATACTAAAAAATTTTTTATTTTCTAATAACTTAAATTTTAAATATTTGCATGGCTTTGCCCCCTGCAAAGCGTGCCCGTAGCACCCAACTTCTTTTGGCGACCGAAGGAAGTACCTG
>NZ_SRZM01000193.1 GCF_019402445.1 Brachyspira pilosicoli | reverse complement strand
CTATCTATTGGCTTTGTTTTTTTAATTAAAAGTTTAAATTGAATTAATTAGCTTTTTTAGCCTCTATTGCTTTAGCTAACTCTTCAGCTAATAGCGGAAGTACTTTGTTTACATCACCTACTATACCTAAATCGGCTATTCCAAACATAGGAGCATCTTTATCTTTATTTATAGCAATAATATATTCAGATTCTTCCATACCAGCCATATGCTGAATAGCACCAGATATACCGCAAGCGAAGTATATATTAGGTCTTACAGTTTTACCTGTTTGTCCAACTTGTCTTGCTTGCTCTATAAATCCAGCATCCACAGCAGCCCTTGAAGCAGAAACAGTTGCACCTATTTTAGAAGCTACAGCCTCAAGATTTTTAAAGTTTTCTTTAGAACCTACACCTCTACCGCCAGATACCAATATTTTAGCTTCTGTGATATCAACCTTTTTAGCAGTTTCTTTTACTACATCTAATATTTTTACTTTTATTTTGGAAGTGTCTATTGTTACAGGCAATACTTCAATTTCACCTTTCTTTCCTTCTTCTTTAGGAAGTTTTTGCATTACACCAGGTCTTACAGTAGCCATTTGAGGTCTATGATTAGGACAAACAATAGTAGCCATTAAGTTTCCACCGAATGCAGGTCTTGTCATTCCAAAAACTTTTGTTTCATCATCTATTTCTAGTTTTGTACAGTCAGCAGTAAGTCCTGTAGCAAGTCTTGAAGATACTCTAGGAGCCAAATCTCTTCCCAAAGTAGTTGCACCTAATAATACTATTTCAGGTTTTTTATCATCTATTATTGCTTTTAATGCCTGAGCATAAGCTTCAGTATCATATTGTTTTAATAGTTCATTATCTACTACTACAACTTTATCAGCACCATACTCAATCAAATTTTGAGCTAAACCTTCTACTTTATATCCTATCAAAGCTGCTGTAACAGTTACATTTAATTTAGCTGCAAGTTTTTTTGCCTCTCCTATTAATTCTAAACCTACATTTTGAATTACACAGTCTCTTTGCTCAGCAAATACTAATATTCCTTTATAATCACTTAAATTCATTATCTATCTCCTTTTATAAGGTTCTTTTGTTAATTAAAATTAAATAACAAATTTTTCTTTTAATTTTTCAATTATGATATTAACAGCTTCTTTTGTATCCACTTCAAATACTTTACCAGCTTGTTTAGCTCCTTTAGTAAATGATTTTTTTACTTTTGTAGGAGAGCCAGTAAGACCTATTAAAGAAGGGTCAATTTTTATAGTTTCAGAAGACCAAATTTCAACTTCTTTATCATAAGCTTCAACTATTCCTTTAACTCTCATGTATCTAGGGCTATTAGCTTCTGATAATACAGTTACTAAAGCTGGTAATTGAACGTTTAACAAGTAATATCCATCTTCTATTACTCTTTTTATAGTTAATGATTTATCAGCTTCATTATATTGAATTTCTTTAGCATAAGAAACTTGAGGTATTTGTAAATGCTCAGCAATTTGAGGACCAACTTGAGCAGTATCACCGTCTATAGCTTGTCTTCCTGAAATAATAATATCATATTCTAAAGTTCTTAAAGCAGCTGCTAATGTATTAGAAGTAGCTAAAGTATCAGCACCGCCGAATTTTCTATCTGTTATAAGTATAGCTCTGTCAGCTCCCATAGCATAAGCTTCTCTCAATATAGCTTCAGCTTGAGGAGGTCCCATAGTTACTACAGTTACATGAGCACCATATTTATCTTTTAATTTTAGAGCCTCTTCTAATCCGCCTTTATCATCAGGGTTCATTATACTAGGAACTCCATCTCTTATTAATGTACCTTTTACAGGGTCTAGTTTAATTTCAGTTGTATCTGGAACCTGTTTTATACAAACTACTATTTTCATTTCTATTCCTCCATAAATGTTTTATTTACTAATTGGCTTATTTTAAAAGGTTTCCTGCTATTACCATTCTTTGAACTTCTGATGTACCTTCATAAATTTCTGTGATTTTTGCATCTCTCATCATTCTTTCAACAGGATATTCTCTAGTATATCCATATCCACCATGAAGCTGAACGGCTTTAGTAGTTACTTCCATTGCAGTTTCAGAAGCAAATAGCTTAGCTCTTGCTGCATCTACTGAATATGGAAGATGATTACTTTCTCTCCAAGCTGCTTTGTAAACTAAAAGTCTAGCAGCTTCTACTTTTACTTCAAGGTTAGCTAATTGGAATTGAGTATTTTGGAAATTAGCTATTGTTCTTCCAAACTGTTTTCTTTCTTTTACATAAGCTACAGTTTCATCAAGAGCTCCTTGTGCAATTCCTAATGCTTGAGAAGCAATTCCTATTCTTCCTCCGTCAAGAGTCATCATAGCAATTTTAAATCCTTTTCCTAATTCTCCTAATAGGTTATCTTTAGGTATTCTTGCATTTTCAAATATCAATTCGCAAGTAGCAGAACCTCTAATACCTAATTTTTTCTCTTTTTTACCAACAGTAAATCCTGGAGTTCCTTTTTCTATTATAAATGAAGAAATTCCTTTTAAACCTTGTGATTTGTCTGTCATAGCAAATATAACATATACATCAGCATAGCCAGAATTTGTTATAAATATTTTAGAACCATTAATTACCCATTCTTGAGTAGCTTCATCTAACACCGCCACAGTTTGCTGACCTGCTGCATCTGTACCAGCATTTGGCTCTGTAAGTCCGAATGCTCCAAGCCATTCACCGCTAGCCAATTTAGGAACATATTTTTGTTTTTGTGCATCTGTACCGAATTGTAATATAGGCCAAGTTCCAAGAGAAGTATGAGCAGAAAGAATAACTCCAGTAGTACCACAAACTCTTGATAATTCTTCAACAGCCATAGCGTACATTAAATTATCTCCGCCAGCTCCGCCATATTCTTTAGGAATAGGTATACCCATAAGTCCAATCTCAGCCATTTTTTTAACAGTTTCAACAGGGAATCTTTCTTCCTCGTCAACTTCTGTTGCTAAAGGTTTTACCTCTTTTTCAGCAAATTCTCTAATCATTTGTCTGAAAAGTTCATGTGTTTTAGACAAATTAAATTCCATTCTAGTCCTCCTGATAATTACTTTATCAATTTTTTAATATATATAATTAATTTTTTCATTGTTTCATTACAGTTGCTTTTCCGCTTAAAACTACTTTTCCATCTTGATTAGTACAAGTGGTTGAAAGTATTACTCTATTTTTTTCAGGGATAAGTTCTATAATTTCAGCAGTAGCTGTAATTGTATCTCCGAAATATACAGGAGCTAAAAATTTTAATTCTTGTCCCATATAAATAGTTCCTTCTCCTGGAAGTTTTGTTCCTAATACTGCAGATATGAGTCCTGCAGTAAGCATTCCATGAGCTATTCTATGCTTGAACATAGTTTGCTGTGCATGAACTTCGTTTAAGTGGGCTGGGTTCGTGTCAAGTGTAATTCCTGCATATAGAATTACATCGGTTTCGGTTATAGTTTTGGAAATTTCAGCCTTCATTCCAACTTTTAACTCTTCAAATTTCATAATAATCTCTCCTAATTATTTTTTATTTTTTAAAAAATATCTTACTAGTGTAAAATATAAATCAAATATTTAAAAAAATATTGGCAAAAATTACTTTTACATATTTTGCCAATACAATTTAATATTTTATATCATACAATAACAAAGCTAATAAGTATAATACAAATGTATAATAAGTATTATTAGATTAATACATATATATTACATTACAATATATTAGTATAAGATTTTATAAAACTTGTTCTTTATTAAGAGCAAGAACTTTAAATACTATACTTAATTTGTCTTATGCTTAATTTGTTATACTAGTAAGAGAACATCTTTTAAAAAATAATTAAATTAATTCTATGTTAATTATAGTAGAATTTTTTATAAAAATCAATTCATAATGTGATAAAAATAACTTTTTGTTTAATATTTAAACTAAAAAATGTATTTGAAAAAAAATATATTGTATTTAAGAATTACTTATTTTTTTTA
>NZ_SRZM01000192.1 GCF_019402445.1 Brachyspira pilosicoli | reverse complement strand
CACGCTTCGCAGGGGGCTAGTCCCCACAAATAATGAAAAAATTAAATTTTGACAAACTGTAAATTTATGATATCATTATAAGTAAGTATGAAGAAATTTTTATTAATACTTATATTTTATAGTATTACATTATATTCATATAATAATTTCTTTTTTCCTTTAAATAACTATTATACAAATAATTTTAATAATAATTTATATTTTAATAACTACTTCCAAAGCTGTTTTAAAAACATATATAACGATTTATTTCTTTATCAAAATAATATTACATCAAGTATTTATTATAACTCTTCTTTAATATCAAAAAATTATTTTGACTTTGAGTACAAACCCAATAAGCAATATTACGAATATTCAAATAGCACATTTTTATCAAATATGATAATGAAAGAAAAAGATAAATACAACTCATTTTTTAAAACTAAAAATTAATTATCATTAAAAAATTTATGCTATACAAATTTTTATTATATTTTTTATACATCACATCATAAGTTAATTTTATCAAGAAATAAAAAAGCCTTATAAATTAATATAAGGCTTAAAAATAAATAATTAATTTAAGAATAAAATGTTTATATAGTTTTATTACTGAAACTAGATTTTATTTTAACTATGATAAAACTAGAAACTTCTTTTACTATTAAAATTATTATTATAATTGCTCCCCACATAGCTGTTATCATAAACGGATCTAAACGCATTAAATTTAATCCTGTAGATATAAATTGTAATATTATAGAAGCTAATACCATACCTGATAATTTACCAAATCCTCCATTAGGATCAACTCCTCCAAGAAAACTTGCTAATACAGCTACTAAAAGATATGACTCAGCATAGTTTGCTTTTACAGAATTCATTTGACCTATTAAAACCAAAGAAGCAAATGAAGCAAAACAAGCTGATAATATGTATTCTATAATAATAACTTTAGATATATTAACATTGGAAAACTTACTTGCCTTAGTATTAGCACCAGTTAAATATAATTGTTTACCATAAGAAGAACGATTCAATATAAAGTGTGTTATAATAATTACAATAATAAACAGTATAATAGCCACAGGAATATTAAATATTTTTCCATTACCTATAAATACAAGTTCATTTGGAAATCCAGATATAGTATATCCTTTCGTAAGTACCAAATTAACACCTTGTAATAATGTCATAGTTCCTAAAGTAACTAAAATAGCAGGTATATTAAATTGTGTTATAAGAAAACCATTAACAATACCAATAATTATACTTGTGATAAATCCACATATTATTGCTATAAAAATGAAAAATATATTAGATTCTTGCATATTTCCATTAGTAAGTGCATTTAATACTAAATATATTATAACACCATTCAAATTCATATTTGCAATAATAGATAAATTAATACCACCAGAAAGTTCAGATATCATCATTCCTATAGCAAGAAATCCTATAATAGGAAGCTGATATGCCATAGCATACATATTATTAAAAGATAAGAATTTATTACCATTAGCTATTACCATTAATATATATACTAATATGAGTGTTATAACAAGAGAAAACTGTTCTCCCTTTCTCATTCTTTTTATGAAAGAAGATATTTTATCAAAGTCAGCCATTATTTCCCCCGATATTAATTTTCAACATTTACACGAACTATAGAATTTCTAGCTTTTATTTCTTGTAAAGCATTAACAAGTATACTAATAACTATTATTGCCCCTATAAATACATTATACCAATATGATGATATTTGTAAAAGAGTAAGGCTATTACTTAATATAGCAAAAAGAAGAACACCTAACATAGTACCCATAACAGAACCCTTTCCTCCAGTAATTGAAGCACCACCTAAAACTACTGCCGCAATAACTTGCATTTCTGTACCAACTATAGAATTAGGTATTACAGTTTGAACTATGGAAACATGTACTATAGAACCTATTGCTGCTATAGCTGCTGATAAACCATAAACAAATAATGTAGTTTTTAATATACTTACCCCAATTCTTTTTGCTGCCACACTATTACATCCTATTAAATATACACTTCGTCCTAAAATAGTGTATTTTAATATAAAAAATAAAGCCAAAGCCATAATAAACCATAATACAGTAACTAAACTAATTCCTACATTTATTCCAATTTCATTTGTTATTGTAAATAGTTTTGCATCTGCAAATGTCCAGAAATATGGAGGAACTTCGTATAATAATTTACCCTTTGTAACTACATACAATATTCCGTAAAATAAATTTTGTGTAGCTATAGTTATAATTATAGCAGGCATTTTATAATGATAAATTAAAAATCCATTGAATAAACCTAATATCACTCCGAAAACTATTGCTAATAAAAAAGCTATGTATATATTACCTGAAATATAATTCAATAATACATACACAACAACATATTGTACAACTTGAGCAATAGCTGTAAAAGATACATCAACCCCACCACTGATTATTACAAGTAATGTTCCTAAAGCAAAAATTCCTAAAACTGTATATGATTTTAATATATTAGATATATTTTCATAATTTAAAAAATTAGGAGTTAAAGAAGATATTACTATTACAAGTACAAAAATAATTATAGCAAGAACAACTTCTCTTTTTTTCATAAAATTTAAAATACTATACATGAAACAACACCCTTTTATTTATTAATCACATACTACGTTTTTGTTCATCTAACATAGCTTGTATATCACTTTCATTTACACTTCCTCTATCGAATATTTTATATATTCTTCCATTACGCATTATAATTATGCGATTACTATATGAAACTATTTCTTTTATTTCATCAGAAATTAAAATAACACCCATTCCATTATTTTTAGAGAATAATTTAATAGTTTCAAAAATACCCGCTTTAGCTCCTATATCTATACCTACAGTAGGACCATCTAAAATTAATATTTTAGGATTTTCATCAAGCCATTTACCTATAACTATTTTCTGCTGGTTTCCTCCTGAAAGTTCTGAAACTTTATTATCTCCAGATTCTGTTTTAATGGATAATTCTTTAATCCAAAAATTTGTTATTTTATTAATAAACGAATTCTCTAAAAAACCAAACTTATTTTTTACTTTTTCTAGATTTACTATAACCATATTATCCTTTATTGGATAATTCATTATTAAACCTTCTGTAAGTCTATCTTCTGGAACATAAGCTATTTTTGCCCTAACAGCATCTTGTATATTATTAATTTTACATTCTTTTCCATCTACATAAATCTTACCACTATCAGCTTTAGATACACCAAATAATGATAATGCCAACTCAGTTCTTCCAGAACCTAATAGTCCTATTATTCCTAATATTTCACCTTTTCTTAAATTGAAACTTATATCCTTATAATTATTTTTTTTACATAAAGAATCAACTTCTAATATAATAGGAGCATCTTTATCTAAATCATTAACCCCTGTATATATAGTTGATTGACCAACCATAAATCTTTCTATTTCCTCTACAGAAATATCTGACATTAAAGCAGATGCTACCAATTTACCATCTCTTAAGCATATTACTCTATCACAAAGCTCAAATACCTCATCAAGTTTATGGCTTATAAAAATAACGGATATTCCATTTTGCTTTAATTTATTTACTATTTTAAATAATTGATTTACTTCCACTCTTGTAAGAGCTGTTGTAGGCTCATCTAAAATAATTAATTTAGAATTATTATTAAGAGCACGTGCTATAGCTATAAGTTGTTGAGAAGCTAAAGGAAGCTCCTCAACTATAGCATTAACATCTATATTAACTTCTAAATCTTCTAATATAGATTTAGCAGCGTTAATTTTATTTTTTAGAAACGAAAATTTAGCTCCGTCTCCTATCATTCTTGGCAGACATATATTTTCCAAAACTGTTAAAGTAGGAAATAATGATATATCCTGATATATAACACTAATACCATGTTTAATTCCAGAAAGAGGACCATAAGAAACCATTTTTTTACCATTTATTTCTATAGTACCGCTATCTGCCTCCAAAACACCCGCTAATATTTTTATTAATGTAGATTTTCCACTTCCATTAGCTCCACATAAAGCAAGTGCTTCTCCTTTCTTTAACTCAAATGAAACATCATCTAATGCTTTAAGAGCATTAAAGCTTTTAGATATATGTTGAATTTTTATAAAATCTTCCATTATATACTATGCCTGCCTAAAGAATAATTTAACAATATAAACTATTAGAAATTATAATTATCTGCGTTTTCAGCTGTAATTACTAATGGTCTATTGAACAATACATTTTTTCCATTAATAGTAGGTACACCTAAATTAGGTATTTCAAGACCTTGTTTTATTTCATCTCTTTTACCGTCTAATATCATTTTTGCTAAATAAACCATAGCATAAGAAGCTTCTCCTGGACTCCACATAATAGAAGAAGTTACTGATTTATCTTTCAAAAATGGAGCTATTTCTTTAGGAGTTGTTGTTCCTAAAATTGTGATTTTACCTTGCATTGATTTTTCTCTTAATGCTTGTCCTGCACCAGGAGCACCTTGACTTCCAAATGCTAATATTCCTTTTAAATTAGGATATACAGTTAAAAGTTCTAAAGTTTTTTGTCTTGCAGCATTTCTATCTTCAGAAACAGGGAATTTATCTCCAACCATTTTTAAATTAGGGTATTTTGATTTAGCATAAGCGATAGCTGCATCTGCCCATATATTATGTGCTGGAACTGTTAAAGAACCAACATAAATTGCATATTCACCACTATCTCCAACAACCGCAACTAATTCATCAATAAATCTTTCACCAAATTTAACATTATCTATCATCTCTACATCATAATCAGCACCTTCTTGATCTGGAGATTCATGAGTTAGAACAAGTATGTTTTTTTCTTGTGCTCTTTTGAAAGCAGGTACACAAGAAGCAGCATTATTTGGAACAACTAGAATAGCATTAACACCCTGATTAACTGCATCTTCTATTATTCTAACCTGTTGTGCCTCATCTGCTGATGAAGGAGCTTGCATATATGTTTCTATACCAAAATCTTTAGCAGCTCTTATAGCACCATTCTCATAATCTTCAAACCATGCTGAACGCAATTTAGGAACAGTTACCATGGTATATTTTCCATCTGCAGGTGTAGAAGTATTTGCAGTAGAATCATTTGTAGTTGCTGTTTCATTATTATTACCACATGAAACTATAAATAATAAAACAATAAAAGCAAATATAAATTTTTTCATTTTTATTCTCCTAAATTTATTTTTTATTTATTTTTTATCTAAATTTATGACGGATATTTATACAAAGGTGGTGGAATACTTCCTGCATTTCCTATTTCTAATGTAATTCCAACATTATCTGTAGATTCTAAATAATAAAACTCATCTTCACCTATCCTTCCACTCTGAATTACCTCATATCCTTTTTCTTTATATTCCTTAATTGCTTTAGCACAATCTTTATAATAAAGTTTTATATGCTGCAAACCTTCTCCATGCTTTTCTAAAAATTCATTATATATACTATATCCATCTAAAGGCTGCATCAATTCATATTGAATACCTTCAGACCATGTAACTGCTAAGGCATATCTCTGAGTATTTGGTTTGCCTCTATACATAGAATCTTGTATATTATGAGGACCATACTCATATACATCCCAAGGACCAATACCAAAATCATTATATAAATGATCCATAGCTTTTTTAATATCTGATACAACCTGTGCTATTTGACAAATTTGTCCATCTCTCATAAGAAATTCCTCCTTTTTTTAATATAATTAATTAAGCAAAAGCAGTTGGTATACCTTCAAGATTTGTATGCCTTTTATGCATTTTGCTTATATCTATATTATTTCTTTCTATTAACATCATAACAATTATATCAACAAATAAAAACATGGATTGTTCAAGTAAAGATGCCATTGGCTGTATAGATTTTACTTCCTTTTCTCCACCAAAAATTTGTCCAGGAACAAAAACTGAAAAATCTGCTAATTGACCATGCTCATTTTCTGGATGGGCTGTCAAAACCCCTATTCTAGCACCAGCTTCTTTGGCACATTTTATAACATTTAATTCTACATTTGTTACGGCACATATATCAAGAAGTAAATCGCCTTTACCTATAGCAGGTGTAGTAGTATCATAAACTACATAAGTATCAAATCCCATATGTTTTAATCTCATAGCAAAAGCTCTAACAGAAAGTTGCATACGACCCATAGCATATAATTGAATAGTTTTAGCTTTTTCTATTTCTGATAATAAAACTTCTATTTCTTCCTTTTTTACAAGATTCAATACTGTGCTATTTTCTTGAATTACTTTTTCTACTAGTTCTTTATATTCCATATAAAACACCTATTTATTTATTATATTAATTAATTAACTTAATTAAATTAATCAATATAATAAATAGTATATTCAAAAAAAGTTACTTGTCAATTTTTTATATAAAATAAAAGTTAATGAACTATATATTGATTTTTACATAGAATTATTATTAAATAATAATAAATATAATTATTTTTTGATTAAATTACCTGTTTTTAAAATAGATTCGACAGCTACAATACTAGCACCTATCAAAACTTCATCTTCAGCAAAATTTCCTAGTCTTATATCCAATTTCTTATATAAATCAGGTATAATCCTTTTACTAACATTAGATTTTAATATATTAAGAAAATTATCTCCAAAATTAACCATTTCATCGCCTATGATTATTACATCAGGGTTTACCATATTAACTAAATTAACTATACCAACACTGAAATATTCTATATTTTTATTTACTTCTTTTACTGTTAAATCATCTTTATTTTTATATGCCTCTACAATATCAGAAAAAGTAAAATCAATACTCAAACTAGATTTAGCACCAAGCTCTAAAGCATTTTTTATTCTTCTAGAAAGTGCTATCGTAGAACAATAATTTTCAAGACAACCCCTGCTTCCACATGCACATAATGGTCCATTAAAATCTATGCTAGTATGACCTATTTCTCCAAATGTTCCTGTAGAGCCTCTTAATAATTTACCATCTACTATAACACCAACACCTATTCCATGACCTGCTATCACATAAGCTAAAGTTTTATTTACATTATTATATTTATTCATATACCAACAAGCCATAACACCAGCCTTAGCATCATGCTCTAAAAACACTGGTATATGAAATATATTATTAAAATAATCCTCTACTAAAACTTGCTCCCAACCTGGAAATTCATTTACTGTAATTATTCCTGTAGTTCTAATAAAAGGACCTGGAAGAGAGATTCCTATAGCAATTATATTATCATTAGAATATTCATTAAGTATACCATGAACAGATGTTTCAATTATTTTAAGTGTATTATTCACACCATCATTAACATTAAATTTGTATTCTCTAACAAGATAGCTTTTGCCTGCTATATCAAATAACCCAACTGTAATATATCTTCTGGTAAGTCGCACACCTATAAATTTATAATTATCACTATTAAGACTTATAGCTATAGACCTTCTACCCTTGATTCCATTTTTTGGACCTATTTCAGAAACTAAACCTATCTTTATAAAATCATTAATAATATTAGTTATTGTAGCTTGTTTTAAACCAGATAACTTTGATAATTCTACCCTAGAACATATTCCTAATTGCATCAATAGTTTAATAATAAGATAGCGATTCATTTCTTGCATATCATTATAATTAATACTCTGTTTCAATTTGCCTAGCATTCTATTTATTACCTTCTTACTTATTATCAACTAATTTATTATTAATTGATAGTAAGTATAAACAAAACTTTTTTTTAGTCAATAATATATAAATATGTTTTTATATTAAAATATAAAAATAATAGATATTTAAATTATTTTATTATAAAAAATATAATTAAAACCTAATAACAAATTAATAT
>NZ_SRZM01000191.1 GCF_019402445.1 Brachyspira pilosicoli | reverse complement strand
AATCAACATCATCTTTTATATCAGTCTTTTTAAAGAAATCCATAGTCATAAATTGAGGGCTAATATTTTTGTAAGTTTTTGATTTAGCTCTCTCAACCATCTCAGGCATAATATCTATACCTATATAGTATAAGTTGATGTTATTTTTATCTATATATTCTGCCAAACTACCAACCCCGCATCCAACATCAAGCAAAACATTACCGCTCATATTAAAATGCTCTATCAATGCCTTAAACCTTAAATTCTGCGCCTCTTCAGACTCCCAGTCTACCACTTTATAATCTGGGATATTTAAATCATTTACTCTGTTTATATAATGATCAACTATTATAGATTTTCTGCTTTCTTCCATAAAATATAATCTCTCTTTATTTATCAATTTATATAATTATTTATTCAAACTTAATTTATATATAGTTCTCTCTTTATAATCCTTATCAGGAGAATATATTATACTAGGAAAATGTAAAAAATTCAAAGCACCAGGTAAATACTCACTCTCAAAACAAAAAGCCATATGTTTGTTTAATACAGTCTTTCTCACCTCTCTATTATTAAGCATGTTGCCAGAATAAAAATGCATAGCAGGTTGTGTTGTATAAAACTCTAAACTTATACCTGTTTTTTCACTATAAGCCTTAGCTTTTAATTTGTCTATATCATTATTAGTAAATATAAAACAATTATCATATCCTCCGCATTTTTCTATATCTAGCCCTACTTTTTTGTTTTTTGTAAAGTCAAAAGGAGTACTCTCTATTTTTAAAATCTCTCCAGTAGATACACATTCATCTGTTACAGGAAGATAATATTTTGAATCTATAAATAATTCATGTTCATATATAGTGCCATCTCCATTTAAGTTCCAATAGGCATGATTAGTAAAGTTTAAAGGAGTTTTTTTATCTGTCTTTGCAAAATAATCTATTATTATCTCGTTATCATCAGTGAGAGTATAAGTAATATTAATATTTACGTTTCCTGGGTAGCCCTCTTCACCGTCTTTTGAGAAATAAGAAAATAATACGCTTTTATCATTAATACATTTAGAATCAAACTTCTTAAATGATATACCCTCAACACCTCCATGAAGATGATGTTTATTGTTATCATTTTTAGCTAATTTATATGTTAAGCCGTCTAATGTAAACTCTGCATCTATAGTTCTATTTGCCACCCTACCAACAGAAGCACCTATATAATCATGAGGTTTAAGATAAAAATTAATATCATCGCTTCCAAAAGAAACCTGAATATCATTATTATTTTTATCTTTTACAAACACACCAACTATTGAAGCTCCAATATCTGTGAGTTTTAATACCATATCATTTTTGTTTTTTAATTCATAAAGTAAATAGCCATTATTAAAATTTTTTACTTGCATATTTTAGATTCTCCAATTTTTTATAATTATATAAAAATTTTTACTAGTTTTCAACATAATTTTAATTTATATTTGTAATAAAAAATATTGTTTTTTTTACATAGTAAATATAAAATATAGAACATAATTATTTTTAAGGATTATAGAAGTGAAAGATTTACTTATTGAAATATTAGTTGAAGAGATACCTGCAGATTTTGCCTATCCTGCAAGTATGAGTTTTAAGAAGATTATGGAAGATACCCTAAAAAATAATGGTATAGGTTTCAAATCCATAATATCCTACACTACTCCAAGAAGATTATCTGTTCTTGTTGAAGAAGTAGAGGAAAAGTCAAAAGATGAAGTTATAGAATCAAGAGGACCTTTATTAGAAAGTGCTATAAAAGACGGCAGCTTAACAAAAGCAGGAGAAGGGTTCTTAAAATCTCATAACATTGACAATATTAAAAATATAGATGAAAAAGAAGATTTTAATAAAGCATATATAAAAGAAGTTGGCGGAAAAAAATATTTATTTGTAAAGAAAGAAAAAAAAGGCGTAGATACTAAAAAATTATTTGAAGAAGTGCTAGAAGATATTGTAGCTAAAATAGATTTCAAAAAGAAAATGAGATGGGCAGATAAGGACTTTGCATTTGTACGCCCTATTAGAAATGTACTTGCTTTATTTGGCAATGAAGTTATAAAAACTACTGTTGCTGGAATAGAAACTAATAATAAAGTAACTGGTCATAGACTACTCTCTCCAGAGTTTAAAGAAATTAATAAACCTAAAGATTATGAAAAAACTTTAGCAGAAAAACATGTAATTGTTTCAAGAGAGAAAAGATTAGAAAATATAGTTAGTCAATTAGAAAAAATAGAAAAAGAGCTTGGTTTTGAAGCAGTATCAAAGAAAAAAGTTTCTGAAATAGTTGTTGATTTGGTAGAAGAGCCTTATTTACTTACGGCTGAGTTTGATTCTAAATTTTTGGAAGTGCCTAAAGAAGTTTTAACAAGTGAAATGATTGAGCATCAAAAATATTTCCCATTATGTAAAAAAGATGGCTCTTTAACTAATATATTTGTAATCACAGCTAATCAGCCTAAAACTCCTCAAATAATAGCAGGAAACATAAGAGTATTAACAGCAAGACTTTCAGACGGTAGATTCCTTTATCAAGAAGATATTAGAAAAGGTATGGACGAGATGAATGAAAGACTTGAGATGCTTATGTTTAGAAAAGAGCTTGGAAGTGTTTCTGATAAAGTAAAAAGGCTTGAGAGAAACTCTGAACTTTTAATAAAGCTTTTAGGATATGAGAAAGACAAAGAAAATATACTTAAAGCTATAAAATATATGAAATCAGATTTGGTAAGTAATATGGTTTACAACTTCCCAGAGCTTCAAGGTATAATGGGCGGTTATTTTGCTAAGTCTATGAATCTTAATAATGATGTGGCTTTAGCTATAAATGAACAATACAGACCTCTATTTGCCACAGACAATATACCTTCAAATGATACTGGTAAGGCTATAGCTATACTTGATAAGATGGATAATATTGTAGCTGGTTTTTATGTTGCTGATATACCTACTGGTTCTCAAGACCCTAATGCTTTGAGAAGACAGGCTCTTGGTATTGTAAATATTCTTATAAAATCTAAAAAGCATGTTAATCTTAAAAAATTAATAGAAGATTCTATTAACTCTATGCCTAAAGATGCTAAAATAAATAAAAGCAGTGATTTATTGAATGATATATTTGAGTTCTTTAAATCTCGTTTTGAAAATGATATTGACTTTGCAAAAGATTCTGTTGCAGGAGTTCTTTCTACTGGTATAGATGATATGTATGATGCTTACTTAAAGATAGAAGCTATTGATGCGTTTAGAAAGAAAAATGAAGAATTATTCTCTAATCTTTTATTAGTATTCAAGAGAGTTAAAAATATGATTAAATCTGCTAAAGAAGTTAATTTAGATGAATCATTATTAAAAGAAGAAGCAGAAAAATCTTTGTATAATATTTATAAAGAAAAATTAAATGAAGTTAATAAACTTATGGAAAAAAGAGAATATGAACAAACATTTGCTTTATTAGCTAGTCTTTATGAACCATTAGATAAGTTCTTTAAAGATATTATGGTAAATGTAGATGATGAGAAAATAAAAAACAACCGTATAGCTTTGCTTTCTTCAGTAGATAAGATTTTCAAGAATATGCTTGACTTCTCTAGTTTGGTAAAATAATAAATAAGATTATAAATTAAAGGGACTTTATTAATAAAGTCCCTTTTTTATATAAAAAATAATTGATTAGGATAAATTGGATTATATTTTGTCAATTTTTATTTTTTATAAACGTATTGTCAACTTTTTCCCGCCG
>NZ_SRZM01000190.1 GCF_019402445.1 Brachyspira pilosicoli | reverse complement strand
TTTTTATCCATATTATAGTCCTAAAATGTAAAGCTAAATAATTTAATCCATTTGATATATTTATACACTAATTATTATATAATAAAATTAAGTTAATAACAAGTAAGTATTTTACTATTCTAACTTTCTCATTTGTGGGAAAAGAATAGTGTCTCTAATGCTAGGCACATTTAAGAAAAGTATAGCCATTCTATCTATTCCTATTCCAAGCCCACCAGTTGGAGGAAGACCATATTCTAATGCATTAATAAAATCTAAATCCATATCCATAGTTTCATCTTCACCGCGTGCTTTTGCTTTTAATTGCTCTTCAAAACGCTCTTTTTGGTCTATTGGATCATTAAGCTCACTGAACCCGTTAGACATCTCCATTCCGCCAATAAAAAGTTCGTATCTCTCTGTAATGTCTGGATTATCAGGATAAGATTTTGAAAGCGGAGAAACTGCTTTAGGATAATTAATAACAAATGTAGGCTGAATAAGTTTTTCTTCAACTTTCTCTTCAAATACAGCAACCATCACTTCCCATTTAGTAGGCTTACCTTTTGATGTATCTATCTCTACCCCTATTGATTTTGCTTTTGATATAGCTTCATCATCTGATTGTATAGAATTAAAGTCAAGTCCAGAATGCTCTTTAACTAAATCAACCATAGGTACTCTTGCAAATGGAGGCTTAAAGTTGATTTCATAATCTTTATACTGAGAAGTGTATTTTCCATTTAGTTTAAAGCATACTTTTGAGAACACCTCTTCTACCAATTCCATAACCTTATGGAAATTAGCATAAGCCATATATGCTTCCATCATAGTAAACTCTGGATTATGTCTTGTAGATATTCCTTCATTGCGGAAATTTCTATTAAGTTCAAATACTTTATCAAAACCACCAACTATAAGTCTTTTTAAATAAAGTTCTGGTGCTATTCTAAGATAAAGAGTCATATCTAAAGTATTATGATGCGTAACAAATGGTTTTGCCTTAGCTCCTCCAATTAAAGGGTGCATCATAGGAGTTTCTACTTCAAGGAAATTGTTTTCTATCATTATCTCTCTTATGGCAGATATCATTTTAGAGCGTTTAATAAAAGCCTCTTTAACATCATCATTCATTATTAAATCAACATATCTTTGTCTATAGCGAAGCTCTGTATCAGTTAGTCCATGAAACTTTTCTGGTAAAGGATTTAATGACTTAGTAAGAAGCTTTAATTCGCTTGCATATATTGTAATCTCTCCTGTTTTTGTTTTAAATACAGTTCCTTTTACACCAACAATATCACCTATATCTATAAGCTTTTTAAATACTGTATTATAAAACTCATCGCCAAGTTTATCTTTTTGTATATAAGCCTGAATAGTGCCTACTGAATCTTTTATAGTTAAGAATGAAGATTTACCCATTACCCTATAAAGCATAATTCTTCCAGCAACAGCAACTTCTGTTTCATTCTTTTCAAGTTCTTCAAATTTATCTGCTATATCCTTTGATTTATAAGTAACATCATAACTATTTGGAAATGGATTTATTCCCATATTTCTTAATGTGTTTAACTTTTCTTTCCTGTTTTCTTTTTCTGCATTTTTTTCTACACTAGTATTTTTTTCATTTTGTGTATTTTCAGAATTATTTTGATTTTCTGACATTAAATTATCCCTCTTAAACAAGTATTTTCTATTTCACAGTTTGATTAACTGAAAAATTATACAATAAATATATATTATAAAAGAAAAAAACTCTATAATAAAAAAGGATTATTTAAATAAAAATAATAAAATTAATTGATAAATTAACCTGCTAAATCACCATACTCAATATTTTTATCCCCATCAACATAAACTATCAAAGAATGATGCTTAAAATAATCAGGTTCAAAAAGTATATGCATAGTTGTATCAGGTCTAGATTCATCTTCTTCAAAATCAATAAGTATACTATCTAAGTACATAGCATTATAAAAATCTTCTTCTTTTATAGGTATATTAATAATTTCGCCAAGAGCATTTTGATAAGAATTATCATCTATTTGTTTATTCGTAGAAACCCACTCTTCAGCTAAAGTAATACATTGTTTTGAAATAAGAAAGTCAGAAATATTTTTTTTATGCTCTTCTATCCATTTTAATATATCATTAATTTTATCTATATATTTTAATAACATATCAGATTTATTAGCTTCTTCTCCAAAATCTATAATTAAACTAATATTCTCATCTTTCCATAAATTACATAAAGCCTCATAAGAAAAATAATCGCTTTCAGAAAAATCTTTTATTTGTAAAGAGTTTACCATTTATAACTAATCCTAAAATAGTTTTATTAATAGTATAATACATTAAATTATAAAATTCATTATTTTTTTATATTTTTTATTTTTTTATTCATACCATATATTATAATATCACAAATCTCATCATAATTAAAGCACCCACTATCCAAAGTCATATTATAATTTATCATATTTCCCCATTCTTCCCCAGTGTAATATTTATGATAATTATATCTATAAGAATCCATATTTTTTAATTCTCTCTCAGCATTTTCTATATTTACTCCATACTCTTCATTTATTCTTTTTATTCTATTTTCTATAGAAGAATGAATAAATACATTAAAAGAATTATCAAAATATTTTAATATAAAACTAGCACATCTTCCTATTATAATAGCCGATTCTTTTTTAGCTATATCCATTATAACCTTACTTTGTATTTCGAATATTCTATCTAATGTGGAATGAGTTTTATTTTCAGTAAAAGGACTCTCAAATTTTCCTTTATTATAGGCTGTAAAAAATATATTATCATTTATAAAACATTCATCTTTTAATTCTATAAGCCCTCTAGCTAATCCTGTTTTATCAACAACTATATCAATTAATTCCTTATCATAAAAATTGACATTAAGCATTTTAGCTAATTTCTCTCCAATTAACCTTCCTCCACTACCATATTGTCTACTTATTGTTATAATAAAATTATCCATAAAATATATCAACTTTTATAAAATATAGTTCTAGATTATAATATAAATAATATTTAAATCCATACTAAGAACTATTCAAATTACTTGTTTTTTATTGCATTAATTAATAATTAAATATAGAATATATAAAGTTTAATTGCATATAATTTTTAGGATTTTCAATGATAAAAAAAATAAAAGAATTTTTTAAAAAAGATAATAGACCATTTGATTACGGTGCTGTAACAGAAGAACATATAAAAAAATATTATTCTCATCCAGAAAAACATATTTACAGAAGAATGTTATCATATGCTATGAGGCATAAAAAATTATTTATCCCCTCTTTTATAATTAGCATATTATATACAATAATTAATATACTTCCTCCTTTTTTCGGACAATTAGCAATATCTATTACAGGCGGGAAAAGAGTTGATTTACTAGACAAAATACCTTTTGTAAATGAATTAGCAACCAAATTCAGCAACATTAATACAAAACAATTAACAGAACAATTTCTATCAACAGATACTATAAGTAATCCAGTAGTAGTAGCACAATTTGCTTTTATTATTATAATAGGTTTTGTATATGTAATATTTCGTGTTAGTTTTGATTATTTAAAAACATTTCTATTTCAATTTACAGCACAAGAGATAGGTAAAGATGTTCGTGCTGATATGTTAAAGGGATTAATGAATACAGATATCGCTTATTTTAAACAAGAAAAAGAAGGTGATATTATAAGCAGAGTATTAAATGAATCTGGAACTATAGAGGGATTTTTATCTGGCACACTACCAAATATGATAACTGTACCTTTAACATTAATACTTACATTAGCTGTATTACTTTTATTAAATGTAAAACTTACTTTAGCATGTTTTATAGCTGCTCCATTAATTGGTTTAGGAATAGATAAAGTTTCTAAATTAATTAAGACAAGAGTTACATCTCAACAAAATTTATTAGGTAGTACTACTTCAGTTATACAGGAAGATATAAGAGGAATAGAAGTTATAAAAATATTCTCTAAAGAAGACCAAGAAGTAAAAAGATATAAATCTCTATATTCTGAATTAATTAATTTGATGAGAAAAATATCTTTACTTACTTCATTAAATAGACCTATGACAGAACTTGTGATGATAGCAGCTATGCTTATAATACTTGCATACGGCGGATTTTTAATATTTAAAGGAGAAATGCCTTTTGAGTTTTTATGGGGATTTTTACTTTATATGCTTAATATTTCTACTCCAGTTAGAGATTTATCTGGTATATTTATAAATCTACAGATGACAAAAATGATAGCTAGAAGGGTATTTGAAATTATAGATTTACCTCCTGAAAATGTAGATGACCCTACTAAAAAACAAATGAAACCTATAGAACATTCTATAACTTTTGAAAATGTTCATTTCGAATATCCAAAAAGAAATGATGCTCAACCATTCCATTTAGGTCCTATTAATTTTAATGTAAAAAAAGGAGATGTAGTTGCTTTTGTTGGTAATAGTGGTGGCGGTAAAACTACACTAATAAGCCTTATACCTAAACTATTTACTCCTTCTGAAGGTGTTATTAGATTTGATGGAGTAGATATTAATGAACTTAACACAAGAAGCATAAGAAATCAAATTGGTGTAGTATCACAAGAAAACATATTATTTTATGGTACTGTAAGAGAAAATATACTTTATGCAAATCCTGATGCTACAGATGATGATTTAGTAAGAGCTGCAAAAATAGCACATGCAGATGAGTTTATATTAAAACTTCCAAATGGATACGATACTCATATAGGTCCAAGAGGAATAATGCTTTCTGGTGGTCAGCGTCAACGTATAGCCTTAGCAAGGGCAGTATTAAAAAAGCCTTCTATATTGATACTAGATGAAGCTACAAGTGCATTAGATACAGAAAGTGAAATGTATGTACAAAAAGCATTAAATGAAATCATTAATCTTCAAACTACATTTGTAATTGCTCATAGATTATCAACTATAAAAAATGCTACTTATATATGCGTTGTTGAAAATGGAAAGATTATAGAATCTGGTACACATGAAGAGCTTATGAAAAAAGGTGGAAAATATCAATATTTGTATTCGCTTCAATTTAGGGATTAAATATATCATGATAAATAAACTAGTAATAGCTACTGCTAATGAACATAAATTAATTGAAATAAAAAATATATTTAAAGACTCTGCTAAAGAGATATTGCCTATGCCTTCAGATATTGGAGAGATAATAGAAGATGGAAATAGCTTTATAGAGAATTCTTTAATAAAGGCAAAGGCTGTATATAACCATACAAAATTACCCTCTTTGGCAGATGATTCTGGTATTTGTATAAATGCTCTTAATGGAGAGCCGGGAATATACTCTGCAAGATACGGCGGAGAAAATTTGGGCTACAAAGAAAAAATGCAAATGATATTGGATAAATTAAAAAATACAAATGATAGAACTGCCTATTTTATCACTTCTGCAGTATGCGTATTAGATGAGAATTATTATATAGCTTTAGAAGGAAGAGTTGATGGTATAATAGTAGAAAGTCCTAAGGGGTTCGATGGATTTGGTTATGATCCTATATTTAAGCCTAATGGATATGATATCACATATGCCGAGATGACTTTAGAGCAAAAAAACTCTATGAGTCATAGAGCTATAGCTATGAATAAAATGAAAGAGATATTATATAACATAAATAATTTTTAATATAAAAAAATCTAAGCTTTCAATATATAAAAAACAATATTAAACAAATTGAATTATTTTAATTTTTTTATTATAATATACCCTATATAAGCATATTATTTTAAGGAGTTTTTATAATGAAAGCAGAAAAAAGTAATCTTTTTACACCTTTGAAAATAGGTAATATAGAAATAAAAAATAGAGTTGTAATGCCTCCAATGTGTATGTATAGTGCTGAAGACGGATATGTTAATGATTGGCATATACAGCATTATACTACTAGAGCTATAGGAGGAACAGGTTTAATAATAGTAGAAGCTACTGGAGTTTTACCTCATGTAAGCAATATAACTGATAATGATTTAGCTATATGGGACGACAAATACATAGACGGTTTAACTAAATTAGTAAATGCAGTTCATGCTAATGGAGCAAAAATTGGTATACAATTAGGACATGCTGGAAGAAAATGCGAATCAACAAAAATAGATAAAATATATGCTCCAAGTGCTATAGCATTCAATGAAAAATACAGAACTCCTGTAGAAATGACACAATCCGATATTAACGAAGTAATTGATGCTTTTGCTAATGCTGCTTTAAGAGCTAAAAAGGCAGGATTTGACATCATAGAACTTCATGCTGCTCATGGTTATTTGATTTCTACATTCTTATCCCCATTATCAAATAAAAGAACAGATGAATATGGAAAAAACAGAGCTAAGTTCCTAGAAGAAATATTAAAAAAATGCCGTGAAGCTGTAGGAAGCGACTACCCTATACAAATAAGAATCTCTTCATATGACTGGAAAGAAGGCGGAAATACTGTAAAAGATTTTGCTGAAATGCTAAAACCTCTAGAAGAAGCTAAATTAATAGATTCTATAGATGTTAGTACAGGAGCAGTTACTGCAGACGGTAAAATTATACCTTATGAAGGCTATCAAGTACCTTTCTGCAGAGAATTAAAACAGTATATGACAGTGCCTTGTATAGGAGGCGGTCTTATATACGACCCTAAAATGGCTAATATGATGGTGAGAAATGGTGCTGCTGATGCAATATATATAGGCAGAGAATTATTAAGAAATCCTTATTGGGCATTACAAGCTGCTAGAACTTTAGGCATCGATGTACCATTCCCTAAACAGTACGAACAGGCTAAAAGATAATTAATAATATATAATTAAGTATTGTCCTTCAGAGGTTCTTTCTATTGCTCTGAAGGACTTTTTTATTTAACTTAAAAAAATTATTTGTATATATAAAAAAGAAATCTCTAATAAAAGTTTTCAATATAGTTTTTCACAAACAATATTTATTATACAAAAAATATGCTAAATTAAAAAATCAATTATATTTTTTTAAACTTAAAATAAGAAATATTTTCAGCTATATTCTCTGTTTTGTTTAATATTTCTCTACTAGATGTAGCACTATCATTTGCAAGAGAAGTATTTCTTTGTGTAATATCATTAATAGAAGAAACACTTATATTAATCTGCTCAATATTATCTTTCTCTTCCTCTGCAGCATTTGATATATTAACCAATGAACTTGACACTTCTGTAACAAAATTATTAATCTCTTCTAATATAGAAGATGATTCTGATACTGTTTCATAACCTGAATCTATTTTTTGAATTGTGCTTTCAACTATGTCTGTAATATCATCAGCAGCTTTAGCAGAAGTTTGTGCTAGATTTCTAACTTCACTTGCTACAACCGCAAATCCTTTACCTTGTTCACCAGCACGAGCCGCCTCAACAGCTGCATTAAGAGCTAATATATTAGTTTGAAAAGCTATAGACTGTATCATTTTAATAATTTCTGATATATTTTTACTTGCTTCAGATATTTCAGTCATATTTGATAATGTTCTAGATACGATATCAACTCCCCTGCTAGTATACTCTAATGCTTTCTCACTTATTTCTTTAGCTTTATTTGTATTAGCATAAGTTTCTGTAATTGAAGAAGATAATGATTCTATAGAACTTGCTAATTCATTAACTGAAGATGATTGAGAAATAGTTTTATTTGATAAATCATCATTGCCTAAAGATATTTTCTCCATTTCACTATTAATAGAATCAATATCAACTTTTAACTTATAAATTACAGAACTAATATTTTTCTGCATTTCATCTATAGAAGAAGACAGAGCATAAGCTATATTACCATGTTTTTTTGAAGCACTTTCTTTTATATCAAAATTACCTAAAGCCATATTATCTATATGATTTATAGCCTCATTTAAAGTATTAGTAATAGGTATAGTAATCAAAGTTACTAAAAGAGTTTCTAAAATAAGTGATAATAATATTATAAGTATCAAATAAAAAATTAATAAATTTGTTTTATCTCTTAATTCATTAATATTTCCCTTAGCTACTATATACCAAGGAAAACCTTCTATCTCTTTAATTCCATACCACTGATTATTTATTATAGAAACAGCTCTTCCATTATCCATTTTGTTTTTTATATCTGAAAACTCAGGTACGTCAAATGCACTATAATTTTCGTTTAATAAATAATTCGCATCATTATGGTTGAGATATTTTCCATCAGAAAGAACCACATAAAACTCATAACCTTTATCATTTTTTATTTCATTCATTATATTATTGATTTTTGAAAAGTATACATCTAAAGCGGCCACTCCTTTAATAGTAGCTCCATTTCTAACAGCGATTGCCAAAGTAATAACTGTAGAAGATGTTGAAACATCTGTATACGGCTCGCTTATATAAACATCATTTGTATTTATAGAATTAATATACCAATCTCTAGTAGTTTGGTCATAATCATCTGGTATAGTATCAGGAATAGCTGTTACAAAAAAACCTCCATTAGCATAAGGAATATCTCCTCCAAAATAAATATCAACCAATTCTTTATCTAATGATTTCATTTTATAAACGGCTGACATCATATCATTAAATGACATATCCGTTTCAAAGAAATTATTTACTGTTTGTAATTGAGTTTTATATTCAAATATCCATCTTGATATATCTAATGAAACATTATCCATCATATCATTAATATTATATAAGAAATTTTCTCTATACTGTTTATAATAAGTTATATATACTGGTATACAAATTAAAACAAAAAATATAAAATAAGGAATAAGAAATTTTAATATTATAGCTCTTCTACTAACTCTTAATTTATCCATATGAAAGCTCCATATATAC
>NZ_SRZM01000019.1 GCF_019402445.1 Brachyspira pilosicoli | reverse complement strand
CTTTAATAGTATTAGAAATAATAACAATAATTTTTGCTTATTTAAATATATCAAACATCAACAAAAGATATTTAAACTTTATTAGATACAATTCAATATTAGAACATAACATAAATACAAATGTTACAAAAGAGCATATCATAGAAAGACTTAAATATTTTGGATATAGTATGTATTCTATAAACTCTTCTAGGGTTTTTATTAATATAGATGTTGTAAAAAATAAAAAATCTATAACTATACATGCTTACTATTTTTTGCTTTTGGATATAGATAAAGATACAGAGGCAGTGCTTACAACTGTAAAAAATGAATTAAATGAAATATTAGATTTATATATAGATGATAATCAAAAGTTATTTAAAACAGAAAATGAGAAACAAAAAATATTAAAAGCAAAGCTCTATAATCATGCGGTATTTATTTTCTTTGGAGATAATGTTTCTGATAGAATAATTAATATATCCAAAGAAGGCTACACTAAAGAAAAACTTCTTAATTCTAATGCACAAATATTTTCTATTTCTTATATACCTTCAGAAAATAAATTGTATTATGCAGAAAAAGTAGAAGATGTTATAACAATTCAAAAATTCCCAAAGCAGGATTTTGTTTATATAATAAAAGACATATTTTCTTTATAATATTTGGATAATATAATGAAAAAAACAAAAAACAAAAAGAAAGTTAAACAGAATAAAAAAACATATTATTATATAGGTACTATAATTTTAATAGCTGTGTTATGTTATTTGCTATTTATGTTTTATAATTTGAAAAATTCTTCTTTTGATATAAACAAAAAAGATAATGAAGGTCTTACAGTTTTGATGCATGCTTTATCTGATAATAATTCAAACAAAAACGAAATAAAAAAACTAATATTAGATAACAGAAAAAAAATTGATTATACATTAAAAGACAGTAACGGAAGAAACATTTTGATGTATGCAGTGTTTTATGGGGACACTGATATTATAAAAGACATTGCAAAACAAATTGATAATATTAACGAGAAAGACAATGACGGAAGAACAGCTTTGCATTTAGCAGCACAATATGGAAAATATGAAGCTGTTGCAGCACTTGTAGAATTGGGGGCAGACATTAACATTAAAGACAATCTTTCATTAAAACCAATAGACATAGCAGAGTTTGAAGGTTTTGAAGAGATATATAATTATTTACAAAGCAAATCAAATTAATCTTATTTTTTATTATTCTTAATTATTGAAAATTAAATATATAATTATTTTATAAAAACTTATATAATTAATAATCTATCATAAAAAAATATTTCTTAAGGTTTTAAATTATGGAAATTAGGGTATTAAAATATTTTTTAACAACTATAAGAGAGGGCAACATCACTAAAGCGGCAAAATATCTTAATCTTACTCAGCCTAATCTATCCAGACAGATAAACATGCTTGAAAGGGATATTGGTCATAAACTTTTTGAAAGAAAGCATAACAATATAATTCTCACTCCTGAAGGCATTTTATTAAAAAAGAGAGCAGAAGAAATAATAAACATGGTAGATAAAACCAGAGCAGAGTTTAATTTTACTGATAAGGTGATAGCGGGTGATATATTTATTGGTGCGGGGGAGACTTGGGCTATGAGTTTGGTTGCTTCGGTTATGAAAGATGTGCAAAATGATTATCCGCATATAAGATATAATATTTATAGTGGTAATTTTCAAGACATTACAGAAAAGCTTGATAAGGGTTTACTTGATTTTGGATTATTAATTGACCCTGCTGATTTATCTAAATATGATTATTTAAAAATTCCTCTAAAAGATACTTGGGGATTAGCTATGAGAAAAGATTCTCCTCTTTCAAATAAAAAGAATATAACAAAAAAAGATTTATTAAATATTCCATTAATAATTTCGAGGCAAGTAATAGAAACTGAAATAGAGGATAATGATTTTTCAAGGTGGTTTTCTGACACTTTTGATAATCTTAATATAACAGCAACATATAACCTAATTTATAATGCTTTAATTATGGTTAGTGAAGGTATGGGTTATGCTTTATGTTTGGATAAGTTAATAGACAATATGTATCATAAAAATATATGTTTTATACCTTTAAAGCCAAAATTAGAATCTGGCATTAATATTGTATGGAAGAAGAATCAGGAGTTTTCAAGGGCGTCAAAAATATTTTTGGATAGGCTTACAAATAAATTTAAAATTTAATTTATAATGCACGGTAAAAAAATTACAAAATATAAGTGCATTTCTATTTTTTATATAGTCCTAAAATTAAAACTGTTAAAACGTGCGGTGTATAATATAACAAATTTAAAAAGAGCTTGGGTGGGTACTAATAAATTCTAATTAAACAAAAAATATAAAATAAGTTTTTAATGCAAAATTAAATTATAAAACCTATAGGGTGGGGAGAGAAAATAAAAGTTTTTAACTTTATTTACGCTTGCCCGCCCTTTATGCTTTATTGTTTGAATAGTTAATTTTATTTTTTAGTTCTTTATAGTTAACACTGAAAATATAACGCCCGCCCAAGTTTTATTTAGGTTTAAAATCATAACACCGCACGGTGAGTAAAATTATAAAAAATATATTAATTAATAATCTAATATTTATTATAAATTAAAGTCTGTTTACCGTGCGTTATTTGCTCATAATTACAAATAAAAAATCCAAGCATTATAAAATAACACTTGGATTAAAGAGAAAATTAGTTATAAAGGTCTATTAATTATTTTAGATTTTCAGTAAAGAACTGTGATAATTTTTCAAAAGGAATTTTCTCCATATTGTCATATAAATCAACATGGTCAGCATCTTCTACTATTACTAATTCTTTTGGTTCTAATGCTTCTTTATAAACATCTTCAGAGTAGTATCTTGAATGAGCTCTGTCACCTGCTACCAAAAGTATAGGAGTAGGAGAAACATCTTTAATATTAGCCATTAAAGGGAAATTCCAAAAAGATACAGGCATTGTTGCAGTCCAAGAAGTAACAAAGTTTATAGCACGAGGATGGTAAGCCCTTTTAGCATAATAGTTGTAGAAAGCAGCAAATACAGGGTCAGCATTTTCAGGAAGCTCTTCTGGTACAACCATTGCAGAAGCTTGTATATTATCATTAGCATCAAAAGTAGGTTCATGATTTCCTAATGCATAAGTTTTATTTTCTGCATCTTTCCAACGCTGTTCGCTTAAATATTCTCTTATTATTCTTCTTTGTTCAGTAGTATAATAGTCTTGATGACCTCTGCTCATATCTCTTGACATATCATACATTGAAAGAGTGGCAACTGCTTTTATTCTAGTGTCAGTTCCAGCAGCAGTGATAGCCATACCAGAAAGTCCGCAAATACCTATTGCACCAATGCGGTTTCTGTCTACATAATCAAGTAAACCCAAATAATCTACAGCTGCACTATAATCTTCAGTAAATATATCAGGAGAAGCAGTGTTTCTTACATCGCCACCGCTCTCACCTGTAAAAGATGGGTCGAATGCTAAGGCAACAAAACCATAAGTAGCCATCTCTTGAGCATATAATCCTGAAGCTTGTTCTTTAACTGCTCCAAATGGTCCAGATACAACTATAGCAGGATTTTTTTGATTGGTATAATTTTCTGGCAAATATAAATCTCCTGCTATTTCTATACCATAACGATTTTTAAATCTTACTTTTTTCATTTCTATATTTGTATAAATTTTAAAAACTCTTGTATCCATATCATCTCCTCCTTTAGATTGGTTATTTTGTGATTGATTACAAGACACTAAAAAAGTTAGAAGTAAACATATTGATAATATTATTTTTTTCATTTAACTCTCCTTATCATTAATTAAATTTTATTTATTATAAATTTTTTATAATTTTAGCAGGCACTCCGCCAACTATCACATTAGAAGGCACATCTTTATTAACCAAAGCACCAGCAGCTATTATTGAGTTATCACCTATGGTTACGCCTCCGAGTATATTAGCCCCAGAGCCTATCCAAACATTATTTCCTATCACAACTTTTGACGGATATGTTGTGCTTCTATGTTCTAAATCAAAACCATGATTTAAAGTTGATATAGTAACATTCATTCCAAGAAATACATTGTCTCCTATAGTTATTCCGCCTCTGTCTTGAAATGAGCATCCGCAGTTAAAAAATACATTCTTTCCAATTTTTGTGTTTCTTCCAAAGTCGCTGTAAAATGGCGGGAAGCATGTAAAGCTTTCATCTATATTTTCTCCTGTTAGCTTTTCAAATAATTTTCTAACTTCGTCTGGAGTGTGATAACTATTATTAATTTCCATAGTTGTTTTTATTGCATTTTGTGCACATTCATGCAAAAACGGTGAAAGCTCTTTATCGATACTTGATACAGGGTTGCCATCTTTGCAGTATTTTATAAACTCTTCGATATTCATTTGTTATTCCTTATTTTTATTAACTAATTTGTATTTTACAAAGAAAATGTATTATATCAAATATTTATGTGTTATATCTTTTTATGCCTAAAAGGTATAGTAGTGATATTAAACTTTAATATTCATTTAACTTAAATGAATTTGCTTTTTTATCTCTTTTGTATAATACTTATTATATAGCGTTTATTATATTCAAATATAATAAATTATCTTAAAAATAAGGATTTGCGATGATAGAAAATTTTATACCTAATAAAAAAGTATTCGTTTTTGATACAAATGTTATACTGCATGATTTTAAATCAATATTCTCTTTTGAAGAAACTAATATTGTTATACCTATTACGGTTTTGGAAGAGGTTGATAAGTTCAAAAAAGGAAGCGATACAATTAATTTTAATGCTAGAGAGTTTATAAGAGAGCTTGATGCTATAGTTGAAAAGAATGAAAAAACTGAAGGTGTGAAAGACATATTTAAAAAAGGTGCTTTGCTTGATAATAAGAGTAAGGTATTTGTTGATGTTAATAACGAAGAGAAAGAAGATTTTAAAAAGATATTTGCAGGAAACATACCCGACCACAAAATACTCTCTTGTGCTTATAATTTGAAATCTGAAAATCATAGAGTAGTTCTCATTACAAAAGATATTAACATGAGAATGAAGGCAAGAAGTTTAGGTATAGATACTCAAGATTATAACACTGATAAAATAGATAAATTATCTTCATTATTTACAGGTATAGAAAGTATATCTGGGGACAATGCACGTGTTTATATAAAAGAGCTTCAAGAGAATAAAGAAATAGGAGTTAAAGAAGAGCATTCAATTTATCCTAATACATATTTTTGCTACAGAGTAAATGAAGAAGATGATGCGGTAATAGGTAAATATAAAGATGATACTAATACTATAGTTTATGTTGACAGTGATATTAATGCTTATGGAATAAAACCAAGAAACGAAGAGCAGGCTATGGCTTTAGATGTTTTGCTTGATAATGATATACCTTTAGTTACAATAATGGGTAAAGCAGGTACTGGTAAAACACTTTTAGCTCTTGCTGCTGCTTTAGAAAAGAGAAGAGAATATAGGCAAATACTTTTAGCTCGTCCAATAGTTGCACTTTCTAATAAAGATTTAGGTTTTTTACCAGGAGATGTTAATAGTAAATTAGACCCTTATATGCAGCCTTTATTTGACAACCTTTCAGTAATACAGCATATACATTCTGATGACAGTGATGAAAGTAAAAACATCAAAAAAATGCTTGAAAATGAAAAGATAGTTATTTCTCCTTTAGCATATATTAGAGGAAGAAGTTTAAATAGAATATATTTTATAGTAGATGAAGCACAAAACCTCACTCCTCATGAAATAAAAACTATTATAACAAGAGCAGGCGAAGGAACAAAAATAGTTTTCACAGGCGACATTCACCAGATAGATACTCCTTATTTGGACGAAAGAAACAACGGACTTACTTATTTGATAGATAGAACCAAAGGAGAAGTTTTAAGCGGAACTGTAACGCTTGAGAAAGGAGAGCGTTCAAAACTAGCCGAGCTCGCTGCGAACGTGTTATAAAAATATTAAATAATAGCAAAGCATAAAGTGTACTGATTAATATCATACTTTATGCTTTTTATTTATTTTTTCACTGTAATACTATATATTTTTAATTTAATGCTAAAAATATAAATTAGTGCTCTTGCAACTTTGATGAAGTCCGCACCGCGACTGAAAGGAGTCCTTCAGGGCGACCGAAGGAAGTACCTGTGGGTGCGAGCTGCTGGAAAAGTTGATAAAAATAATATAATAAAAAAATTAAAACTTGATAAATATTATCTAAATTATATAATTCAATTAAAAATTATTGGAAATAAATATTATGTCAGAAAATATTCGCTGGAAACAGAGATTTAATCATTTTGAAAAAGCTTTTAATTTGCTAAAAAATGTTTTTGAAGATAGAAAAATAGAAGAATTATCATTATTAGAAAAAGAAGGTGTTGTTCAGAGATTTGAATATACTTATGAATTAGCTTGGAAAACTTTGAAAGATTATTTGGAATATAGTGGAAGTTTAAACAATGTAGATATATCACCAAGAAACATTTTTAAAGAAGCATACTCAGCAAAAATTATTAGAAATGAAAATATATTTATAGATATGATGTTAAGCCGTAATTTACTTTCTCATACTTATGATTTTGTTAAGTTTGAAGAAATTTTTAAAAGAATAGAAAATGATTATTTAAAAGTATTAAATGAATTATATAATTTCTTTTTGGAGAGGATAAACTCTTAATGTTTGATGAGAAAATATTAAAAGAAATTCAAAATATTTGCACTAAGCATCAAAACATAGAAAAAGTTATATTGTTTGGTTCGAGAGCAGTAGATAAAGAAAAATATAATTCTGATATAGATTTAGCTATTGTTGGAAAATTTGATTTTTTATTTTGCGAGAGATTAAAAGAGGAGTTTGAAAATATACCAACTCTTTTAAAATTTGATGTTGTTGATTATAATAATATTACTAATAAGGAATTAATAAACGATATAAATAAATACGGCAAAGTTATTTATAGTAAATAATATAAAAATTAGTTATTATATTTTTGTATAAAGTTAATTTTTGTATTGTTGTATTATGTTGTTTTTATAGTAGAATATTTTTATTGTTGATAATTATTAGTAATGAAAAATGAATAAAAATATTATTTATTATAAAACAATATTTTTTTGGAGGTATATAA
>NZ_SRZM01000189.1 GCF_019402445.1 Brachyspira pilosicoli | reverse complement strand
TTTTTCAAATGAATTAGTCATACTGCTTATTAATCTATCAAACTCTGAAGTTTTTGTAGGCTGATATCTGTTTTTATATATAAGTGCCAAATTATTTTCTATATGACTATTTCTATCAAATACTCTTAAATAATCTTCTTTATTTATCAGCTCAGTATTTTCTTTTTTAAATTTAGCAATGGCTCTTCTATCGCTCATGTGATCCCATTCAGTAAAAATAATCATAGTTATTGATATAGCTACAGGTATTAATATAGCTATAGTTCTATAGAAAAAATCAACCTGTTTGTATGTTTTTGCTATCATAATAGAAAGTATTCTAGCCGAATAAGTATATAAAACAAATAGTACAATTAAAAGAACAAGCAGAAGTACAACAATAATAACATTAAAGATAATATTGTTAGCCATCTCTATTCCTGTTGCTATACTGTCTGGTACTATGGATTGATATATAGTAGAAGCTCCTGATTTTATCATATCAGCAAACTTTTCAAAAGATGTTGTAGGTGCTGGTTTAGGATTATTAAATGTGCCTTTTAATCTTATAAAAAAGTATATTTCAAATGCTAATATAATAACTAAATTAAATATATGAAAATAAATGAATTTAGTTCTATTAAGATATTTCCATCTTTTTAAAAATCCTATTTCTTTATCTTTTTCAGTTATAGAAATTTCTTTATATTTTGTTATTTTATTATTTTTTTTATATAAATTTTCTATTTTCTCTGCCCTATCATCGCTTATAGATAATCTATTTTTTTTGTTATTTAAATTAATTCTTTCGCTGTCGGATATTATTCCGTCTTCCATCATTTTTATATATTCTTTATAATATCTTCTCTCTTCATCATTTTTTAATTCTTCTATAGAGTTAATTTGTTCATCTCTTGCTAATTTCTCTAACTCTTTTGCTCTATCATCAGATATTTTATTATCAATTTTTGATTCTTTAAGATGTTCTTTCATATCATTTTCTATAACACCCAAATTCATCGCATCAAGTATATCATGGTAATACTCTTTTTCATTATCATTCAAATCGTTTAAATTCATAATAATCCTCAATATTTATAAATCTTATTTACATAATATAATATGTAATTTTTTTTGCAATGTCTTTTATATTTTTCTCAAATAAAAATTATTAATTTATAAACCTTGTAAAAAATTAGCTTCTAATATAGAATTGAATATCTTTATAAATAAAGAATAAATAAAAAATGGAGCAAAAATAAGATGGATTATAGTTCTACTATCAATTTACCTAAGACCGCTTTTCCTATGAAAGCTGGTTTGAAGGAAAAAGAGCCCAAAATAATAAAAAAATGGGAAGAAGAAAAACTTTATCAAAAGCTTAGAGAATTAAGAAAAGGTGCTCCTAAATGTATTTTACATGATGGACCGCCTTATGCGAATGGAGACATTCATATTGGAACATCATTGAATAAAATTATTAAAGATATTATTGTAAGATATAAATCTGCTAAGGGGTTTGATTCTCCTTATGTTCCTGGTTGGGATTGTCATGGTATGCCCATAGAATTAAAGGTGCAGGAGAGTTTAGGAGATAAATATAAAGAAACTTCTAAATTTATAATGAGAAAAAAATGCCGTGCTTATGCTCAGAAATATATTGATATTCAAAGAAAAGAGTTTAAAAGACTTGGTGTAATGGGTGATTGGGAAAATCCTTATCTTACAATGTCTCCTGAATATGAATCTGAAATAGTTGAAGTATTTGCACAGTTAGTAGAGAAAGGCTACATATATAAAGGACTTAGAACTATTCACTGGTGTATGGAGTGTGAAACTGCATTGGCTGCTGCTGAGATAGAATATGATGAAAACCATACTTCTACAAGTGTGTATGTAAGATTTCCAGTATTAAATAAAATCAATGATAAATTAAACGGTAATGTTGATGTTATGATATGGACTACTACTCCTTGGACATTGCCTTCAAATATGGCTTGTGCTTTCAATAGAGATTTAGAGTATGTGGCTGTTGAAATAGACGGAAGATATGCAATAATGACAACTTCTTTAGTTGATACAGTTCTATCTAAGAAAGAAATGAAAGCAGAGGGAAGAGATATTATTCCTATATCTATGGAAGAGATTGAAAAACTTGAAATAGCACATCCATTCATTAAAGACAGAAAGTCTGCTGTTGTATTTGCTGATTATGTTGAGGCTACTGCTGGTACAGGTGTTGTTCATACTGCTCCTGGTCATGGTATGGAAGACTATCAGACAGGTATGAATTACGGACTTGATATATATTGTCCAGTTGACAAAGCTGGAAGATATACAAGCGAGTTTCCAGAAATGCAGGGCATGAAAGTAAGAGATGCTAATCCTAAAGTGGTAGAGATACTTGAAAATAACGGTTCATTATACCATAAAGAGAAAGTTACTCACAGTTATCCTATTTGTTGGAGATGTAAAAATCCGCTAATATTTAGAGCTACTTCTCAGTGGTTTATGAATATGACTCATGATAATATAGATGAAAGAACAGTTAAATCTTTAGATAATATTAAATGGTATCCAGCTTGGGGACATGACAGAATGAAAAAAATGCTTGAAAATCGCCCTGACTGGTGTTTATCAAGACAGCGTTCTTGGGGAGTTCCTATACCTGCGTTTTATTGTAAGAACTGCGGAAAAACTTTATTAACTGCTGAGTCTACAAGACATTTTGCTGAAATAGTAAAAACTAAAGGAATGGATGTTTGGTTTGAATTAGAGGCTAAAGATTTACTTCCTGAAGGCACTAAATGTGAATGCGGAAGCTGTGATTTTGATAAAGAGCAAGATATTTTGGACGTTTGGTTTGATTCTGGTGTATCATCTTTTGCCGCACAGAAAACTAACAAAGATTTGGACGGAGTTTTCCCTGTTGATATATATTTAGAGGGAGGCGACCAATACAGAGGTTGGTTCCAAGCTGCAATTTGGCCTTCTATGGCTATAAGAGGAATACCTCCATACAAAGAGCTTGTAACTCATGGTTGGACTTTAGACGAGCAGGGCAGAGCTATGCATAAAAGTGCGGGCAATGTTGTTTCACCTTTGGAGGTTATTGACAAATATGGTGCTGATATATTAAGGCTTTGGTGTATAAGCGAAGACTTCACTCACAATGCACGTGTTGGTGATAACATGATGAAGGCTATTGCTGACAACTACAGAAAAATAAGAAACACTTTTAGATATTTGTTAGGAAATATTTCTGATTTTGATTACAGCAAAGAAAAGGTTGAAGTTAAAGATTTACTTCCTGTAGACAGATATGCTTTATCAAGACTTCATAGTTTTATAAAAGTTGCTGATAAGGCTTGTGATGGTTATGAGTTCCATTTATTCTATCAAAGACTTATAAATTACTGTGTTGTTGAGCTTTCTGCCACTTACTTTGACATTATAAAAGATAGATTATACTGTGATAGAAAAGATTCTGTTTCAAGAAGAAGTGCTCAGACTGTGCTTGTTGAGATATTAGATGTATTAGTAAAATTAATAGCTCCTGTACTTCCTTTCACAACTGATGAGGTTTGGGGATACTACAAAGGAGAAAATGCTTCTTCTGTACATTTAGAATTATATCCTAAAGCTGATGAGAGTTTAATTGATTTAGAGTTAGAAAATGAGTGGGCTTCAATTCTTAAAGTGCGCGATGATGTGTTATTATCACTTGAAAGAGCTAGAGATAACAGCACAATCGGAAAATCTTTAGAGGCTTATATCACAATATGCACTAAAGAATCATCAACTAAAGACTTGCTTGCTAAATACGAAAAATATTTAAACGAGATATTCATTGTAAGTAAAGTAACACTTTCAGACAGCAAAGACGATACATTTATAGAGGGCGGAGTTTCTTTTGTTAAGACAGAGAAAGCTAGTCATGAAAAATGCGTACGTTGTTGGGGACATTATGA
>NZ_SRZM01000188.1 GCF_019402445.1 Brachyspira pilosicoli | reverse complement strand
ATATATTTCAGTATATAAGACTTCCAATAGAAAAATTACAATATTTATTAAAAGATAAAGTTTATAAAAACAATGAAACACTAGAGCTTATTTTGGGAATAGTAATTTCATTAATGATTTTATTTATATCTTTTGTAGTTCCATATTTTTTATATTATTTTTTATATAAAGTTCATTTTTTATTAGGAATTATAATAGAGCTTATAGCAGCATATATTATAATAGGAATAAGAAAACCTTTTGAAGTTAGCTCTTCTATATATTCATCTGTTAAATACACAAACTTAGACGAGGCAAAGAGTACTTTAAAAGAAAATACTAATATAGATGTTAATGATATTGACAGAGAAAATATTATTAAAAAAACTATAGAATATTCTTCTATTAGTGTATCGGAGGATTATATATATACTTCTATTTTCTTTCTTTTAGGGGGAGTACCTCTTTGTTTTATGTATAAAATATTATGTATGCTTTCTGATATATCATCAGATAATAATGTTGCTATTGATGAAAACAGGTCTAAAGATAAATATGGAATGTTTAATATTAATTTTGCTTATTATATTAATATGATACCTTCTATATTTGCGTTTTTATCATATGCTGTAGCAGATTTTCTTTTGGGATATGATATAAAAAAGGCTTTTAGAGTTTTTAAGAGAGATGGAAATGATAATAAGGCTAGGTTGGAATGTGGTGTTGCGGGGGCTTTGGATATAGAGCTTGGAGGAGAATATTTTAAAGATTCAGAGATTCATGATAGAATTTTAGTTGGAGATGCAATAAATAAATTAGAATCTAGTTATATAATATTAGCTAACAAGATATTGATTGTTGGTGCTATAGTTGCTTTATTTGTGTTGATAGTTTTAAAATTATTATTTATGCTATTGGGTATTATAATATTTTAATAAATTGTTATTTAATTATTTTTTGGGGGTATTTTTATGCAAGAAGATATTTTATTTACAAGAAGAAGTATAAGAAAATATATTAAAGATAAAGCAGTAGAAAAAGAAAAGATAGACTACATACTAAAAGCTGCTATGTATGCTCCTTCAGCAAACAATAAAAGAAATTGGGAGTTTATAGTTGTAGAGAAAAGAGATACATTAGATAAGATAGCTGATGTTCACCCTTATGCTAAGATGCTATATACTGCAACTTTGGCTATTATTGTATGCGGAGATTTATCTGATGAATCTGGAAAACTTTATTGGCAGCAAAACTGTTCTGCGGCAATAGAAAATTTAATGCTTGCTTGTAAAGCAAAAGATTTAGGAAGCGTATGGCTTGGGGTGGCTCCTCGTGAAGAGAGAATGAATGATATTATAAAATTGTTTAATTTGCCAGAGCATATAAAACCTCTTGGAATAGTTGCTGTGGGATATCCTGACGGTGAAGTGGCTATGCCTGAGAGATTTGAGCCAAACAAAATTCATTATGAGGCTTATTAATTTTATATAAGTCTTATTTAGGTATATACTAAAAATTTTTAACTTTATTTATTTTTATTATTTGCAGGGCTTTGCCCCGCACCCCAGTTCTTTTGTCGCCACAAAGAACCAAAAAGGCTGCATTTTTTAGCTCAGATTTAGGTATTACGTTATATATTTAATACATATTCCTTATATATAAATATATGACATTTATAAAACTAAAACACTTGCACTTTCGCAAAGCGTTCCCGAAGGGCGAAAACTTTGACGAAGTCCG
>NZ_SRZM01000187.1 GCF_019402445.1 Brachyspira pilosicoli | reverse complement strand
GTATTTACTATAATTCTTATAATTTTTAATATTATAATATACAAACTATTTATTACTAAATCTATTAAATCAAGCTACTTATTATACGATATAGACCCTAAAAAATTAATATATTTGCAATCTTTATTACCTATATCATTTATAATATTAACAGCTATTATTTCTTTTATTTATTTTAATAAAATTAAAATATCTTATATAATAAGACTATTAGTTAAATATTTTGTATTTTATATATTAGCTGTGTTATTTCCTTTACTATTATCATTGCTATTGCCAAATCCATTTGATAGTTTAGCTAATACTTATATCTTATCTTATGCTGGTGGTAGTATTCTATCGATTATCAATTTTGGATATGGATATGGGGATGCTAGTAAAAATGTACTTAAATATTTAATTATTTTTATGTTTTTATTTATTTTAATTTTAATAGCTACAATTATATTTATATATAAAAAGAAAAAAATTACTATATCAAAAACAAAGTTAAATTTAGTAATTTCAATATCAATATTTATAATATCAATATTATTTATGAATACTATTAGAAAAGGAGGTACAGATTTTTTTATATCTGTTTATCTTATTAAATTTTCTGTTTTGTTATTTTTTGTTAATTTATTATCATATAAAAAATATGATAATGTTGTATTACTTATTTGTATAATACTGCTATCTATAAATACATATAAATCTTTAGTATATATAAAAAATAACATGCCAAATATTTTTCTAATTAATAATAATATATATTATAATCAAGATATATGGAAAAGCCACACTTATGATACAGATAGAGGTACAATATATACAAATATTATGGAGATTTCAAGTATAAATACAAATGTTTGGAATTCTTCATTTTATTGGTCCAAGGACATAAGAAAAACTAAATCATTGTTATCTCAAACATATTCTAGATTGACAGATGTTACAGTATCAGATAATGGAACTGTAATATCTAAAGAATCAAACGAGCATATTTCTAGCATAGATAAAAATATATCTGGTGGATTATTATTAATTCTTAAAAATAATGATAATTATATTAATTTAAGACCAGATTATGATTTTTATTTCATATCTGATATTGAATATAAAAAGGAAGATGAAAGAATTAATTTTACAGATTATGATTTTTATATAAATGATAAAAAATATTTTGTATATAAATTAAATATGAAAACATTTCAAGAAATACCTTATGGATATGATGGTTCCTATAGTTTTAAAAAGGGAGAAGATTTTATGAATAGAGGTTTTATTTTAATTAGTGATAGATTAGCAAAAGGACTTTAATAAATGGAAAGACAAATACCAAACTATGAGTATAAAGAATATTTTAGTAAAAGAAATGAGTATTGTTTATTGATACCTACTTGGAATGAGTGAGAAAGAATACAAATAGAACTTAAACATTTGAAAGACTCTGATATACCTAGAAAGATAGATATATTTTTGCTTGATGCTGGAAGTATAGATGGTTCTATAAATGATGATTTTCTTAAAGATATAGGAGTAAGAGCTGTCCTTACTATTAGAATGAAAGGTCAGGCTAATGCCTATAAAGCGGGTTTTTCAAAAGTATCTGATGAGAAATATAAGGGAATAGTTACAGTAGATGGTAATAATAAAGATAGTGTAGAGCAGGTAATGCAGTTTGTAGAGTTATTAGAAAATGGTTATGACTTTGTTCAAGGTTCAAGATTTATGAAAGGAGGATATCATGAAAACACCCCTCTTTCAAGAGTATTAGCTATTAAATTAATTTCTAATCCTTTATTATCATTATCTTCAGGATTTAAATATACAGAAACAATGTCTGCATTTAGAGGTTTTTCTATGAAGATAATAGATGATGAAAGAATAGCTATTTTTAGAGATATATTTACAAGTTGGGAATCACAATGGTATTTAGCAAATATAATACCAAAATTAGGTTATAAGGTTATAGAAATACCATAAACAAGAGTTTATCCAAAGAGCGGTAAAATACCAACTAAAATAAATTTCTTGGGTAATGTGCAGATAATTGGTCAACTGATAAAAGTGGTAACTGGATATTATAATGTAAAGAAATAAATTTGAGTTGACAAATAAAAGATAAACCATATAATCATCTAAAAGATGAAGATATGTAAAGTCAAATTAATTTATAAGATTTTATATAATATTTTTATATAGGTTCTAGTTTATTGGCTATTTGTAAGATTAAATAATAATGAGGTATTTTTTATATGAAGAAAGTATATGTGGCAGGACATAGAGGTTTAGTTGGAAGTGCTATAGATAGAATGCTTACAAAAAAAGGTTATTCTAATATAATAAGAAAAACACATTCAGAATTAGATTTAAGAGATAGAAAAAAAGTATTTGAATTTTTTGAAAAAGAAAAGCCAGAATGGGTATTTTTATCGGCTGCTAAAGTAGGCGGAATATATGCTAACAATACTTATCCTGTAGATTTTTTGTTATATAATTTGCAAATACAAAATAATATAATAGAAGCTTCTTACACTTATGGTGTTGAAAAATTAATGTTTTTAGGTTCAAGCTGTATATATCCAAAGGAATGCCCACAGCCAATAAAAGAAGAATATTTACTTTCAGGATATTTAGAAAGTACTAATCAGCCTTATGCTTTAGCAAAAATTACAGGTATAGAATTATGTGAGGCTTATAATAGACAATATAATACTAATTATATATCTGTTATGCCTTGTAATCTTTATGGTATCAATGATAATTATCACCCTGAAAATGCTCATGTTATACCTATGCTTATAAGACGTTTTCATGAAGCAAAAATAAATAATTTGAAAGAAACTCTTATTTGGGGAAGCGGTACTCCTTTAAGAGAGTTTATGTGTTCAGATGATTTAGCAGAGGCTTGTATTTATTTAATGGAAAATAAAAATGCTAAGGATATAGGTAAATTTATTAATATAGGTTCTGGTAAGGAAGTTACTATAAAAGAATTAGCAGAGTTAATAAAAAAAGTAGTTGGTTTTACAGGTGAAATCAAATTAGATAGCTCTAAACCAGACGGAACTATGAGAAAATTATTAGATGTTTCAAAAATAAACTCTTTAGGTTGGAAATATAAAACAGAACTTGAAGATGGTTTAAAAATAGCTTATGAAGATTTTTTAAAAAATTATAATAAATAATAGGATATAAAAATATGAAAAAAGCACTTATTACAGGAATTACAGGACAAGACGGTTCTTATTTAGTTGAGTTTTTATTAGAGAAAGGTTATGAAGTACATGGTATAATTAGAAGGAGCTCTTCTTTTAATACAGAGAGAATAGACAACTTGTATCAAGATCCGCATATTAATGATGTTAAGATGTTTTTGCATTATGGAGATTTATCTGATAGCTCTAATTTATCAAGATTATTAGAAAAAATACAGCCAGATGAAATATATAATTTAGCAGCACAAAGCCATGTAAGAGTAAGTTTTGATATGCCAGAATATACTGCTGATGTTGTTGGTTTAGGTACTATAAGAATACTTGATGCTATTAAAGAAACACGTATAAAAACAAAATTCTATCAAGCTTCAACAAGCGAATTATATGGAAAAGTTGTTGAAACACCTCAAACAGAAAAAACACCATTCTATCCAAGAAGCCCTTATGCTTGTGCTAAACTATATTCATATTGGATTACAGTTAATTATAGAGAAAGTTATGATATGTATGCTTGTAATGGTATATTATTTAATCATGAAAGCCCAAGAAGAGGTGAGACTTTTGTTACAAAAAAGATAACACATGCAATTGCTAAGATTCTAAAGAAAGAACAGGATAAATTATATTTAGGTAATTTGGATGCTAAGAGAGATTGGGGATATGCTAAGGACTATGTTGAGGCTATGTGGCTTATGCTGCAGCAAGAAAAAGCAGATGATTATGTAATAGCTACAGGTGAAACACATTCTGTTAGAGAGTTTCTTGATGAGGCTTTTGGTCTTGTGGGGCTTGACTGGAAAAAATATGTTGAAATAGATCCTAGATATTATAGACCTGCTGAAGTAGATTTACTTTTGGGGGATCCTACTAAAGCTAAAGAAAAATTGGGTTGGAAGCCAAAAACTACTTTTAAAGAGTTAGTAAAAATAATGTTAGAATATGATTTAAATAATGTAGGATTAAGTTTAAAGGATTTTAATTAATATAAAAAGAAATATATAAAGTAATTAAATTTGTCGCCGGATAAATTTTTTTAAAACGTTTGTATTCATACCGTAGGCCTTAGAAAGTATGAACGCAAACGTTTTTTTATTATAGGCTATTTTTATGAATAATATACTTCATCTATTTATTAAATATGTATCATTTAATGTACTTGGTATGATTGGTTTATCATGCTATATACTTGCAGATACTTTTTTTGTGGCTAGAGGAATTGGCTCTGACGGACTTACTGCTTTGAACATTGCTATACCTATTTTTAATTTTGTTAATGGGATTGGTTTAATGCTTGGAATGGGCTCTGCCACTAAATATGCCATACTAAAAGCACAAAATAAAAATAATGAAGCAAATATTATATTTACTAACTCTTTAATTTATATATTTATAATATCATTTTTATTTATAATTTTGAGTATTTTTTTTACATCTAGTATAGCATATATTTTGGGTGCTAGGGATAATATACATGCAATGACTAATATTTATATAAAGATGATACTTTTATTTTCTCCTATGTTTATGCTTAATAATGTACTTTTAGGTTTTGTGAGAAATGACAATCACCCGAGGCTTGCTATGATTGCTATGCTTATGGGGAGTTTGTTCAATATTGTTTTTGATTATATATTTATTTTTCCTTTTAATATGGGTATATTTGGAGCAGTGCTTGCAACTGTTTTTTCTCCTGTTGTGAGCATACTAATATTATCAGCATTATTTATGAAAAAGAAAAATACATTTTTTATTGTAAAACCTAATATTAGTTTTAGAAAATTTTTTGAAATATCTTATCTTGGTATATCTTTTCTTATAACTGAAGTTTCATCAGGTTTTGTTATTTTAGCTTTTAATATAATCATATTAAATATTGCAGGCAATGTAGGAGTAGCTGCTTATGGAATTACTGCAAATATTGCATTAGTGATTATAGCAATATTTACAGGAATGGGGCAGGGTATTCAGCCTATTATAAGTATCAATTACAACAATGAAAATAATATAAATAAAATATATAAATATGCTATAGTTTTATCAACTAGTATTTCTTTTATAATCTATATAATCACTTATGTATTTGCTAATGAAATAACTTCTATTTTTAATAGAGATAATATTGAAGAACTGCAAAGAATATCAGTTTATGGACTTCGCATATATTTTACAGCATTTATATTTGTAGGATATAATATTATTACTTGTGTATATTTTTCTTCTAAAAATAAAGCAAAGCAAGCATTTATAATATCTATATTAAGAGGTTTTATATTTATATTGCCTTCAATATTTATTTTATCGAGTATTTTTAATATGACAGGAGTATGGCTATCTTTCCCTGTTGCTGAAATTTTAACTAGTATTTTTTCATTTTTATTTTTTATTAATAAGAATAGAGTTTATAATTGACAAGGGTTGTTTTTATAGTATAATGCTATAAAATAACGGATATATATATGCAACAAACAAACAAACAAACAAACAAACAAA
>NZ_SRZM01000186.1 GCF_019402445.1 Brachyspira pilosicoli | reverse complement strand
TAAGGGGTTTGTTATGAAACACTTGAAAAAAATTATTTTCACAGCTGTATTAGCAGCAGCATTAAGCACATCAGCATTCGCAGCAAGCGGATTTGAGTTTATACTTAATGTGCCATTAGGTATGAATATTGATATGGGGCAGGGTATTGATCATATAGCTCAGTATAATGGCGAAGATGTTTATAGAGCTTATTATTCTGCTGATAATTTTTTAGGTTTTACAACAGGTGTAGAGGCTCAAGTTGGTTATATGTTTCAAGTTGTTAATAATTTTGGTATAAGCGTTTTGGGAGAAGTAGGGTATAGATTTGATACTATAACAGCTAATTATACTTATATGTACGGTACTAATAATACTTATAAAGAAGGCGATAAATTAAGAGAAAATCCTATAACATCTTCTGCTCATAGTTTTAAAATTGGTTTGTTTCCAAAGTTTAATATTAAGGCATTTTCTATAGGCATAGGCGGCGGCATTATAATTCCTGTATCAGGTTCTATAGTATACAAAGGAGATAATGGGATTAATTATCAAGTAGGAGATAATTATAAATCTCAATTTGATAAAAGCGAATTGCCAGTAGGTTTTTATTTCAAATTAAGTTTAGATTATTCTATATTCTTTACAGAAACTTCAGCTTTGAATCTTGGTTTATATGCAACATTTACAGGAGTAGGCGGATTAAAAATTCCTGATAATAGTTCTCTAAATGATTATCCTGAAGCAGATATTTATTATTATAGACCATTTACAGGTATCGATGTAGGTGCACAGATTGGCTATAGATTCGGACCTAAAGCTTTTAATTAATTTTAGCAAATAGTTCTGTTAATAAAACATTATATAAAAAGTCTGTCTTAATATTTTAGGGCGGGCTTTTTATTTTAACAAAGATTATTTTATCACGCGTTAAGCTAATCATCAAAATAAACTTAATTATTAATTGCATTATTCCTATAAACAAAAATTTTATTTACCGCGTGCTGTTAAAGCTATAAATTTAAAAAACGCTTGGGCGGGTATGCTTTTAATTTATAAACAGCAAATATAAATAAAATGTTTATTGCAGAATGAAATTTCAAGCTATAAAGGGGGGAGTGTGAATAAATTTAAATTTTTTTAAAAGACTATCATAAATATCTATAGGCTATTGATTTTTATTTTGTTATAATATATAATGCGTGCGTAAAATTTGATATCAGATTTTTACCAAATTATAAAGATTGGAGAAATCTATGATTCAATTATTACCTATTCTTCTTTTATCCGCATTTTTTATCGGATGCGGTCAGCAGCCTTACACTAATTTAGAAAATGCCTCAAAAGCTAAAAACGTTATAGTCTTAATTGCAGACGGACAAAGCTCTGATGTAATCACATACTCAAGATGGTTTAACGGCGGAGATTCATTAGCAATAGATGAGATGTTAAGCGGAGCAGTGAGAACACATAACGCCGATTCTCCTATAGCAGATTCAGCCCCTGCAGGTACAGCTTTAGCTACAGGCTATAAATCATCTTATCAGCAGTTTATAGGAGTTCTTCCAGATGAAGCTATACTTCCTAATTCATCAATACCTACTGAAGCAAGAGCACCTATAGCAAATGTTTTGGAAGGAGCTCAGCTTCTTGGCAAATCTACAGGAGTAATTTCAACTTCAGAAATTATGCATGCCACTCCTGCAGCTTTTTCTGCTCATGACATCACTAGAAAAGATTATGATGATTTAAGCGAACAGCAATTGTTCCAAGATATAGATGTTATATTAGGAGGAGGGTATAAGTTTTTTACTAAAGAAGCTAGAAAAGACGGAAAAGATTTAATATCAGAAATGACTAATTTAGGATATTCTATAATTAGAACTTCAGATGAATTAGATTCTTTTAGAGGTGATAAAGTTGTAGGACTTTTTGCTGATGCAGATTTGGCTTATGAAATAGACAGAGAAGAGACAACTCAGCCTTCATTAGCTCAAATGACTTCAAAGGCAATAGATATACTTTCTAAAAATGATAAAGGTTTCTTCTTGATTGTGGAGGCTTCAAAAGTGGATTGGGCAGCTCATGCTAATGACCCTGTGGGATTAGTTTCTGATACTTTGGCTTATGTTGATGCTGTAAAGGTGGCATTAGATTTTGCTAAAAAAGATAATAATACTATGGTTATAGCAGTAACTGACCATGGAAATAGCGGTTTTACTATGGGTAATTATGAAACTTCTTCAGACTATCACAAAAGAAAATTAGAAAGTTTTATAGAGCCTGTAAAAAATGCTTCACGTTCTGCTGAGTATGTGGCAAGAAAAATAGAAGCAGGAGAAGATATAAAAACTGCTATGCAAAAATATTATGCTATAGATGATATGACAGAAGAAGAGGTTAATTCTCTTAGAGGAAAAACAGGAGACGATTTACATTATGCTATAGGACCAATATTAGCAAAAAGAGCTTATTTAGGTTTCAGCACTCATGGGCACACTGGTGAAGATGTTCCTCTATATACATATTTACCAAATAATAAAAGAATTGTAGGACTTATAGATAATACGGATATAGCTAAAAATGTTGCTTCTGCTATGGGAATAAATTTAGATGAAGCTACAAAAAAATTGTTTATGAGTGAAGATGAATTAAAGAAGGCAGGTGTAGAATTAACATCAGACGGTAATATTCTTACTATGCATATTGGTGATAAAACTGCTCAAATAATGAAAAATAGAAATATAATAATTGTAGATGGAGAGAAAAAAACTTTAGATGGTGTAGTTGTTTATAATGAATCTAAATGGTACTTTCCTTCTCAGGTTTTAGATATATTAAAATAATAATTATTTAATGTTTTATAGAGCGTAGGTATTTTTTTAATATCTACGCTTTTTTATTATATTTCATTATTTTTTAGCTTTTTCTTTATTACAGCAAAATAAATTATATATATTATCACAGTTGATATTAATATAGCCAAACCAAATCTCAATGTTATATTTAATAATGTTATTTCATATACACCTTTTAAATATAAAATAAAGTATGGAATGTTAAAGAAAGTATTAACTAAAAAAGATTGTAATAGCATATATTTTATTTGACCTATTGCATATAATAAACTTGAAATGATGGTGTAGTATGCATAACATATATAAAAAGGAAAAAGTATCATAACCAAGTTCATAACCGATTCAAGATTTTGAGCATTCATTATGTATTTTATAAAATATTTATAAGTTGGTATTAAAGCTATCCATATTAACACAAATATAGTAGTTAATAATACATAAGGTTTTAAGCTTCTATTATGCTTTTTTGATAAGTCTGTTTTTATGAGAGTGCCTATTTGATTGATTGGTATTAATAGCCAAGCCCAGTAAAAAGAATTAGCAATCCAATAATTTCCCTGTTCTCCTACAATATTTATCATTCTCACAAGCACTATACTATAAATTAAGTTTCTATAAAAAGATTCAAGCCCAGATACCACATTTAGAGAAGTAATCTTTTTATTCCATAGGAAAGTCAATTTTGTTTTAGAGAAAATATTATATCCGCATTTATTCAATAAAAATATGGCAATTATAACAGATATTAAATTTGATATTATATTATTATAAGCTATACCATTAACACCCAAGTTTAATGATATGCTATATTGAGAAACAAATAGTATATCAAGAATAATAGTTAGAAACATTTTTATTGTAGTTATTGCAAATATTGATTTATAATTTTCCAAAGAAGTATGAGCTATAATCATTAAATGAAATAACACTATAGAAATATTAGCAAAAGATTCTAATTTTATATATGTTGTTGTTTGAGCATATAAATCAGTTTGTTGTTTCATTGCAGTAACAAGGTTTCCAGCGAATATATTTATAATTAAAGCCATTATAATATATATAAATGTTATTATTATAATAGAGCTTCTTAATTTATTTATAAAAACTTCTTTATGATTATTAATATCATCATCTTTTATATTACCTAAAAAGAAAAATAGAGGGGCTATTATTGCTTCTTCAAAGACTTCGTATATAATTCCAAGCCACATTTGCTGTGATGCTATATTTATACCGCTTGCATTAGGATAGCTGTCTAACAAATATATTCTAAAAGTTGAGTAAATAGAAGGTATTAAAGCTTGTATGATTAGAACTATAAACAATTTAAAATTAATTTTTCTAAGTAAATTCATAAATATATCACTCTCCGCACTCAAAAATGATACATATCATACATTAATATGAACATTTTATCAATAAATTCCTATAATATAATTGTTATTTCATAAATAAATATTAATTTTTGTGTTAAAAATAGGTGGTAGAATTTGATTTTTGATACTTTTTTTACTATACTTGAGTTAACATGCAGTATTTAGCTTTCTATGAACCTGCTTATCTTCTAAGCAATCACAAGTCAATAGAAAATCATAAAAACATTAATAATAAAAATAACCGCCATCATAAGGAGGAATGTTTATGGGAAAAATTTACAACCCAGAAAGTATTCGTAATGTAGCCCTATTAGGGCATGTTGGAAGTGGTAAAACTTCTTTGAATGAAGCTTTGCTTTTTAGAGCCAAGTGTATTGACAAAAAAGGAGAAGTGGCAAGAGGTACTACAGTAAGCGATTATACAGATGAAGAGATTAAGCAGAAAATGTCCATTCGTACTTCTATAAGCTTTATAGAGTGGAAAGACCATAAGATTAATTTGCTGGATATTCCTGGTTCGGGTGATTTTAGCGGCGATATTAACCCAGCTTTAAGAGTTGCAGAATCATGCATTGTTGTAATAGATGCTGAGTTTGGCATACAAATAGAAACAGAAAAGCATTGGCAGATGGCTAATAATTTCAAAAGACCAAGAATTGTATTTATTAATAAGATTGATAAAGACATGGTTGATCATAAGACTTTATTAGAAAAGATAGAAAACAACTTCAAAGAGCCTCCTGTAGTGCCTATACAAATACCTATGGGTAATGGTAAAGATTTCAAGGGTATTATAGATGTTATTTATCATAAGGCTTATTTTAGAGATGAAGAGGGTAAAATAGTAGAAGCAGAGATACCAGAAGAGTATTATGATGAATATAGAGCTACACGCGATAGATTAAAAGAACTTGTATGTGAAGTAGATGATACTCTAACAGAAAAGTTCTTAGATGGCGGTAAGTTTACCGATGAAGAATATATAGAAGCTTTAACAAAATCTATTCTTCAATACAAGGTAGTACCTATTCTTTTTGGTACATCTATTAGAGATATAGGAATGGGTGCTGTACTTGATACTATAATAAGATATATGCCTTCGCCTTCTTATGTACCTGTTACAGACGGTACAGACCTTTTAACTAATGAACCAGCTACAAGGTCTATATTAGGCGACAATAATCCATTTGCAGCTTTTGTATTTAAAACCACAATAGACCAATATGCAGGACGTATTTCTTTCTTTAAGGTTCGTTCTGGAAGCATAAAAAGCGGAGATGAAATATATAATTCTAGAACAGGCAAAAAAGAAAAAGTTTCGCACATATATATAGCAAGAGGAAAAAAACAAATAGAGGCAGATACAATCACAGCAGGCGATATTGGAGTATTAGCAAAACTTTCTGATTGTAGAACAGGTGATACTATAAGCGTGCCTTCTTCACCTTTCCAATTCTTAGCTCTTAAAGTTCCTCAGCCAATATATTTTACAGCAATTAAAATACTTAAAAATGATGTAAAAGCATTAGAAGTATTAGACACTATTAGCCAAGAAGATTTAACTTTCCATGTAGAGTTTGATAGCGAAACAAAAGAAACTATCATAAAAGCTATGGGAGATTTGCAAGTAAAATTGGCATTAGATAGGGTTATTGCTCTCACAAAAGCAGAGATAGAACAAAGTGTTCCAAGAGTAGCTTACAGAGAAACAATAAGAAAACAATCCCAAGCACAATACAGACATAAAAAACAATCAGGCGGAAGCGGACAATTTGGAGAGGTTCATTTAGAAGTTTCACCTCTTCCACGTGATGGCGGTTATGAATTTGTAAACGATATATTTGGAGGTGCTATACCTAAACAATATATACCTGGTGTAGAAAAAGGTATACAAGATGCTTTAGCACAAGGGCCTTTAGGAAGATATCCTATGGTAGATGTTAAAGTGAGAGTTTATGATGGTAAGTACCATGATGTGGATTCTAATGAATTATCATTTAGAATAGCTGCATCTATGGCTGCTAAGGAGGCTTTTAAAAATGCTTCACCTGTGCTGCTTGAACCTGTTATGAAGGTTACAGTTTATGTGCCTGAAGAGTTTACTGGTTCTATAATGAATGAGCTTACAGGTAAAAGAGGCAAAATTTTAGGAATGGAGGCTGCATCAAACACTGTACAAATGATTAAGGCAGAAGTTCCGCTTTCAGAGATGCTTACTTATTCTATAGAAATGAAGGCTTCTACTTCTGGAAGGGGTACTTTTGAGATGGAACATTCACATTATCAAGAGCTTACTGGTCCTTTGGCTGATAAGGTTATTGAAGAGCGTAAGGCTTTGCTTGGAAATGCTGAATAGGGTTAAAATGTATATAAATATAAGTTGATATTTTTTATATACTATAATATAATATTTTAATAATAAATTAGGAGATTATATGCTCAAGATTATTGACAAAATAAAAAAAGAACATGTATTTGAAGGCTTAGAATCAAAAGATAAGGATTCTCTTTTCAAAGCTTTAAGTGAAAAAATAGCTTCTGTTTCTTCACTTTCTACTGATTCTATATTTGATGCTTTGAAAAAGAGAGAAGATGAGTACACAACTAATATTGGTAATGGCGTTGCAGTTCCGCATGGTAGAATTCAGGGTTATGGTAAAACTGACATATTTGTAGGTTTCCTAAAAAATGAGATAAACTATGACTCAGATTCTGATGAAAAGAGTCCTGTTAAACTCGTATTTGCTATACTTTCTGATCTTGAAAACCCTCAAGATTATCTTTTAAATCTTTCTCAAATATTCTTTTTAGTTAACCAAAAAGAAATATTAGATAAAATAATAGCTACTAAGAATTTTGAAGAGTTAGAAACTGTATTAGAATCTTTCAAAAAATTAGATGAAAAATTTGAAGCAGAAAAACAAATTAAATTCCTTATAGAACTTGAAAGAGCTGAAATACAAATTAAAGCTTATGAACTTTATAGTTCTACTCACTCTCAGCAAAAATCAGATTTAGTTTTAGAAGAGTACAAAAAATATAAAGATACTATTTTAAGCAAAATTGATGTTGCTGTATTAGAAAACTATAAGAGAATTAAAGAAAATAAAGGTGAAGCTCTTGCAAAAATTGAAAATTATAAATGCAGTGCTTGTAATGTAGCTATACCTAAAATGACTGTTAATGAAGTTAGAAGACAGAATCAGATAATTATGTGCTTCCACTGCGGAAGAATATTATTCACTACTGACTAATTAATGAAAAATAATATTTTTAAAAGAATAGCTAAGGTATTTTTAATAATTTCTTTAGCTATTCTTTATATATCTTGTTCCACAAATAAACCTAGCTCTAACATTAAAGAGTTTTTTAATTATCCTAATCCTTTTAATGCTAAAGAAACACATACTACTTTTAAAGTTTCTATTGGTAGTGGAGAGATAATAGAAGCTAAGCTTTATATTTATTCTCAAGAGGGTAATTTGGTAGATGAAAAAACTATGACTATATCTGCCGATAAAAAGGAAGCTACAGCAATATGGTCTGCTATAGACAAAAACGGTAATTATTTGCCTCCTTCAATATACAATTCAAAAGTTATTCTCAAAGACAATCAGGACTCCACTTTTGTAAGTGAGTTCAAAACTTCTGTAATATAGTTGTGATGCATCATTGTAATAAATACATTTTGTGAATCTCTATATCTCATAGAAATGTTATCAACTTTTTTGATACATATGCTCTGTAAAATTCGTAAAAATTACTCTTTGCGAATAACTACATTTTTTGCAAAAATATATAATAAATATTATTAATATTATTCTTTTACTTGCACTTTTTGCAACTTTTTGCGGCGG
>NZ_SRZM01000185.1 GCF_019402445.1 Brachyspira pilosicoli | reverse complement strand
GCAGGGCTTTGCCCTTAACGAAGTACACACAGTGCAGCACCCCACTTCTTTTGCCGAATATGCACCTACTTGGTGGTGCCCCAGGCGAAGCCCGCCTGCGGCGAGAAGCAAAAGGGCTATATTTTAGCTTAAATTAATAGTTTATATTACATACAAAACAATTTTAGTATGATTTAGTACTAATTTTATATCTTGCACTTTCGCGAAGCGTGCCTGTGGCAGCAACTTTGACGAAGTCCGCACCGCGAAGTCGGGAAAAAGTTGATAAAAAATAGATGAAATTAAAATTTTTTAGAATACTAATAAATTTATGTTATTTTCCTAATGATAATACAGGCTATAAAACCGAAAATCACTCCGCTGAAAGCTAAATATTCTCTATTACTTTCCATATATATTACTGCTACTATTAAAATGAATGCAATTAATGCCAGAGTAATCAACTCTACTAATATTGTTCCTATAGTCTCTCTAATATCTTCTTTTATTTTTATCTCTTCATGATAATATTTTTGGGCTATAATTGCGGTAATTGCAAGCGATAATATATAAGTCAGTACATATACAATTAATACTCTTATACCAAGAATTCTCAAATCCACTTTTGAGCCGCTATATTTAGATGATGAACTTCCTTTTAATAATAATGTTATTATTTTTTGAAGTATTTCTTCTTTGTCAAAATTTGCTGCATTAGTTTGTTTATTATTATCTATTATTTCTTTATCATTATATATTATTTCTTTTTTTTCTTTTATATTTTTATCAGCCATAGCAAAAAATGA
>NZ_SRZM01000184.1 GCF_019402445.1 Brachyspira pilosicoli | reverse complement strand
ATTTTATATAAGAGAATTATTACTCTATTTTGCAAAAGATTTTGATGAGAGATATTTTATTTTAATGGATAAAACATTATATGCATTAGAAGAAAATGAAAAACAAAATAAAAATAATTTAAAATATTATATAAATATATTATTGAGAGCCTTTGAAATAAAATTGCTTTATATAGCAGGACTCTCTCCTTTGTTAGATAATTGTGTATTATGCGAAAGAGAAGATGCAAATTATTATTCTATTAATGAAGGCGGCTTAGTTTGCAGTAATTGTAAAATAAATATAAAAGATGCTATGGAATTAGATTATAATGATATAGCATTCATGAAACTAATAAAACATTCTTCTATGCTCGATATAATAAAAAATAATGATATAATAAAGTTTTATAATAATTCAATAACAACAATAAGAGATATATTACAAAAATCAATATACAATCATATACATAGAGAATTAAAAAGCTTAAAAGTATTAGAAGAAATTTTATTTAGTGATAATAATATCTAAAATCTCTTTAGTATTATTTACTATATATGTGGCATCTCTAAACTCTTCATCATTTCCAAAACCATATCTCACAGCTATAGAGTCAAACCCCATATTTTTAGAAGCTTCTATATCATCTATTCTGTCGCCAATCATAATAGTTTCATTTTTATTAAAGTTTTCTTTAAGAAAAGCCTCTTTTAAAACATCAAGTTTATTTTTTATAGCTCCCCCAAAAATAGCCCCATACATATTAGTAAAATATTTATCCAAATCAAAATGCTTTATTATTCTAACAGCTGATTCTAAAGGCTTTGCAGTTGCTAAATAGGTATTAAAATTATTGTTATATAAAGTTTTTATTAAATCATATATACCGTCATAAAGTGTGCAATTAAAAAGCCCATCATTTCCATTATAATCTTCTCTGTAATATTTTATAAACTCCATTGCCTTATCTTGATTATCATAAATATATTTCTTAAAGCTAATATCAAGAGGAGGTCCGATAAACTTTCTTAAAATATCATCTTCAGGTAAAACAATATTTAACTCAGGATAAATCTCAGACATTTTTTTTATGCCATATTTAACAGCATTTGTAATACCATTAGCAGAATCTGTAATAGTACCATCTAAATCGAATAGAATATTTTTATATTTACTTTTCATTATCTTTCCACAAATATATATCCAGAAGCAGGAAGTATTTCAAAACTTTTTTTAGCTTTTTCTTTCATAGCCTTAAAAAGCAAATTAAGCCCCAAACTATCACTAGCCATATGCCCAGCACAAACAATATTAATATTATATTTTTTACACTCTTCTACATGATTATCAGATAAATGCATCACAACCAAAGTACCAACACCCGCATTAGCTAAAGCAGAAATCATTCCAATATCAAAAGAAGCTCCTCCAGTCATATCTACAACAATTTTACCAGCTCTGTTTTTTTCACTTCCATTAAAAAGTTTAGGAGGATTATTATTTTTTGATGATATTTTATATTCTTCAATATCATTAATTAAATCTAATATATCAGAAAGCTTATAAGGATTTTTTTCTTTTATAAGATTAGTTAAAAAAGTTTCAACATGATTATCTGCTAATGTATGCATACACATATAATTAAGATTAAGAAGCTTAGCCGCTGTAACATCTCTATTATGATTAGAAGGAGAAACAGAACGCTCTACTCCATACATTCTTTTATTAGTGAGAGCCTCAGATATATTTACATTAACACCATTAAGATAGTTTTTATCAGTCTGCATAGCTATTACTTCATAAAACTTAGCATAAGCATAACCATTAGGGTGATGAGTAACAACTAAATCAATCTTGGCTTTTTTTTCATTTAATCTGTCAGCAAGCAAAAGTTCAGAAGTCTGCATATCAATACCGCAAAATATTTTCTTTATTTCTTTATCTTCTGCAATATTTAATATTCTGCTGTCAGCATATGGATTAAATAAATTATCCTTATCAAAGCACTCTTTTTTTCTTTTATCTTTTATAGCCTCATAATCTTTTTTTACTATATCAAGCTCTTTTTCTACAATATCTCTTCCTCTAGGGTCAGCATCTATTGCACATTCTATAGCCGTCTTATAAAAATCATTTATATTAAAATATTTATTAGCCAAAATAAAAACTCCAAATTAAATATCATTCTTCTTATTATCGTTTTTAGGCTCACCTCTATATTTATCAATTTGTATCAAACCTTTATCCTCATAGAAAGTAACAGCCTTATAAGTTTGTCTAATATCAAATTCAGCACTTCCTATAATAAGCTTAACTCCCGCCAATGCTTCTTTACCAGCACTTATTGTAGAATCTACTTTTTCTATTTCCATTTGCTGTGATAAAGCTTCTCTTCCCAAAACAACTTCCTCTCTTCTGCTATTAGCCTGCTCAAGCTGCTCTTTTAAGCTTTGTAATTGCTCAGTTTTTTCATCGTCTAATTTTCTCACCTTAGCAGCCTGTTCCAATGACTTAATACTTCTTTCTATCTCTTCTATAGCAACATCAAGTTCTTCTTTTTCTTTATCCATAGCAGCAATATTTCTTCTTTTAGCAGGACTAACCCCTGTTTCTATAGTAGTTTTTGTTCCAGAAGGAGAACCCAATACTTTACCATTAACTTCATACAATGCTCTTAATACTCCGCCACTTGCAGAAGCTCTTTTACCTGTAAGTATTATTCTGTTATCAGCATCTATATTAGAATTAAGTATAGCCTCAGTAACCACAACATTATTAGCAGATTCAACATTAGAAAACTGTATAAACTTAGCAATAACATCTCCACCTGCCTTAACAAAACTATTTTCATTGCCTTGTATACCAAGTTTTACTATAATATCTCCCTTAGCCTCAAGGTCGCATTTACCAACAGTACCATTAACCTCAATATTACCTTCGGCTTTTATAGAGAAATTATCACTAACACTTCCCTTAACAAGAACACTTCCTATAAAATTAATATTACCAGTCTCAGGTCCTACATCTCCAGAAACCTCAAATACAGGCTCAACACTTAATAACTTACCTTTTAATAAAACTTGTCCATTTATACCAGCAACTATATAATCACCATCTATAACAACATTATCCCCAAGTATATCTTTTAAATCTATATCTTTACCATCTTTAGCCTCTATCTTTGTACCTAAAACATTAATACCATGCTCTCCCTCAGTAGCAGGAATCTTATGTGCTAGTTTCTGCCCTTCAGATACATTTTCAACTATACTCAAATCTTTATAATCTATAGACTCATCTTCATCTATATACTTTGGTATAATATCTTTATTAACCTTAACTAAATATTCTATTTTAGCATTCTGACCAATTTTAGGATAAAGTCCTTCAGCAGCAAGTATTGGAACATTAAAAGTACCATCTTCCAAAAGCTTTGAAATATTATCTTCTTTTAATCCAAACACAATTCCGCTATTTTCTAATAATTCCTTAGCATCTTGCAAGTCAATTTCTCTTCCGCCATTGTTTGGCTTACTAACAGTAATATAAGCTTGCATATTATCTTCTGTAATAGTATATGTAATCTTAGCATTATATACAGATTTTGAAGGGTCCCAATCAGCTATTTTTATATATTCACCTTTTTGTTCATGCAAAACCTCTTTAGCCAAATTAGAATCATAATGTTTAATACCAGCTTCTATTAATTTTTTTTCTAAAGCTTTTACATCTTCTATTCTAGTTCCATCAGCAGTAGGAGGAGAAACTTTTAAAAATACTCCATCTCTTTTCACTCTTACTATTATGCTTGTATCTTTATCAATAACAACATTGTCATTATGTTCCATATTAGAAGTAGTAGAATAATCAACAGTATGACCATATGTAATACTAGATTTATCATATTTTATATGAGTATATCTTATTAAATAAGGATTAGAATGAAGCTTTCTAAGAATTCCTGTACTTCTATCTCTAATAATTTTATAAGATAATTCATATACAGGACATTGAAATATAGCAGCAGCCTGATGCATACCATCTTCCAAATTCTCAACTTCCAATTCTATAGAACGCGAATTCTGATTATTATAAATATCTTTGTAAAAATCACTCTGTAAAATTTTTCTTTTTAATTCATTCATAAAAAACCACCTACTATAGTAATTGTTTTTTTATCTCTGAAAGACTGTATCTTAATTGCTGCACAGCCTTTGTATGAAGCTGAGATACCCTACTCTCTGATACATCCAATACTTTACCAATCTCTTTTAAAGTTAACTCTTCATAATAATATAGTATAAGAACACTTCTCTCTTTTTCTGGTAATTTATCCAAAGCCTCAACAATCTTTTTTTGTACATCTTTTCTCTCAGCAAGATACTCAGGATTATTTTTATCACTGGCCTTTAAAGTATCCATTATAGATATTTCATCAGAATCATCTCCATGATACCAAACCTCACTTAAAGAAGTAGTAGATGCTTCTATAGAATATCTCATAGTTTCGTTAATTTTACTTAAAGGTATTCCCATAGTATCTGCTATCTCTTGAGAGTTCACATTGCGACCTAATTTGCTTTCTAAAAACTCCCTTGCAATTTCTATATCTTTTATCTCTCTTCTTATAGATCTTGGAAGTTTATCTATTTTTCTAAGCTCATCATAAATAGAACCTTTTATTCTTGTTGTAGCATAAGTTTTGAATTTAACTTCTTTATTTGGGTCATACTTATCTATAGCATCTATTAAACCTAAAGCACCATAACCTTCTAAATCACCAAATTCTATATCCGGTGTAGCTTTCATATTAAAGTTTATTTGATTAGCCACATATTTAACCAAATTAGTATATTTTTTTACTAATGCTTCTTTTATATGAGGTGAAAGAGTTTTTTTATACTCAATCCAATACTCCTGTTCATTATCATCTGTTATATTTGGTATTATGCCTTTCTTATTCTTTTTCATAATGATACTCTACTTTTTATTTTTTTATTTTATTTGCTTTCTTTTTTCTCTTCTTTAGCAAGCATAGTCCTTACTGCTTTAGCAACCTTTTCAGGGTCTTCCTTTACTTCCCTCTCTAAATTAACTGCATCAGCACTCTCTTTTTTTAGAGGAAAATAATCGCTTACATCTTCTGTATTAGAATTATTAGTAACGGAAGATATTATGTCCCCTATATCGCCTGTATTATGATAATCTACTTTCTTATTTTTATCAATATTTATATTATCAATACTAGGCATAAGATTATTATCTGATTCATTATTATCAGCAATATTATTATCCATTTTGTTCATTTCCAAAGAATCAGTAATAGGAGTTTCTGAATTATTATTATTTTCTATTGTATTATTATCATCTATATTTTCTTTAACTGCCTCACTATTGTTAGATACTTCATTATTAGAAATATTATTGTCAAAAACTCCAGAAGACTCTATAACATCAGATAAAAACTTTTTTAAAACTATAGCCAAAGTATACAATATAATACCAGTAATGACCGTAGATATAAAAGCCCTTATAATAGATACATCTATTCTATTTCTAAACAATGTAGAAAATAAAAAAGTAAGTACAAATGATATACCCATTATAATAAGTGACAGTTTACCAAAATTGCTAGAAAAATATTTTTTTACTTTAGCCATATACTCATTCATAAATAAACCTCTATAACTCAATTATTTAATAAATTCTATTCTCTCTTCTACTAACAAAGGCAAACAACGATTCCATAAAACCAGATAACCCTCTGCTATCTTTCTCTTCATCATATTCCATATCAATAATTTTTTTAGCTATATTATGTATAGAAATAGAAGCATGACATTTATTATCATATTGATAAAAAGGAAGCTGCTGAGATACAGAATAAGCAATAGTTTTATCTTCAAGAACATATCCTAAATATTTAATATCCATATCCAAATATCTCTTACTAACCTCTATAATCTTATCTCCAACATCCTTACCTTCAGATGCCTTGGTTACTCTATTAACCAAAATCTTTATATCTGCCTTAGGATTTTCTGGAGCTATAGATTTTATTACTCCATAAGCATCAAGTATAGCTGTAGGCTCTGGTATAGTAACAACAATGTTCTCATCTGAAGAAAGTAAAAAATATAAAACATTATCAGATATTCCAGCACCAGTATCAATTATAATAATATCAGCATCATTTAAAGAATCCATGCTGTTTATTAATTTAGTTAAACCTCTGCTAGATAGATTTGCCAAAGATGAAAAACCAGAAGCCCCCGCAATATATCTAATACCATACTCTGTTTCGAGTACCACCTCATGTATCTTCTTAGTACCCTTTATAACATGGTATAAGTTATATTCAGGTATAGTACCCAATATAACATTAACATTACCAAGCCCAAGATCTGCATCTATTAGAAGTACATTCTTTCCAAGCTGTTGTAATGCTATAGCCAAATTTATAGCAATATTAGTTTTTCCTACACCGCCCTTACCGCTAGTTATACTAATTATACGCTGAGGACGTTTATCTTTTACTTCCATCATTTTTCTTAATTCATCTGCTTGATCTTTCATAATATTTTATAATTCCTAATAATTAATTTTTTATCTATCGTTTCCAAATAAACCTTCTATCATCTTGTGAGCGTATCTTTTAGCAGGAGCAATATCTTTAGGAACTCCCTGACCATAAGTTACATAAGTGATAGGAACTTTACTTTTAGATATAGCACATAAAGACGAAGCTAAATAATCAGTTTCATCTACTTTAGTTAAAATAATGCCTTTATAGTTTGCAGGCTTAAATGCATTCATAATCTTTAGAGCATCTTTATATTTAGCAGTAGAACTCATTACAAGCTGAACGTCCATATCAAATCTTCCAACAGTATTAAAATATTTAGACATAGATACTATCTCTTCAACACTCTTAGGCGAACGTCCCATAGTGTCTATAAAAAGTAAAGATGAACTATCTAATTTGCGTATCTCTGCTCTCAAAGCCTCTGGAGTACTAGCACTAGTAAAAGGAACTTTCATTATACTAGCATATCTTTGAAGCTGATCAACTGCTGCTATTCTATAATTATCTATTGTTACAAATGATACTTTCTTGCCTGATCTCATATACTGAGCTGCTATTTTAGGTATTGTAGTAGTTTTACCAACACCAGTAGGTCCAACGAATACTACTATTTTCTTTTTAGAACCTATATCTATTCCATTAGCAAGAAGCAATCTGCTTGAAAAATATCTCTCTATCTCTTCTTTTATAACATCTTTAGATTGAAAAAATCTTGCATTGCTTGAAGTAAGTAAATATTCTCTTAATTCAATTAAAACTTCTTCTGGAAACTCTCTGTGTCTTAAGAAATTAAAACTATCTTCCATACTATCTGTAACAGAAGAATCTTTAGTGATAATATTTTTATTAGGATATGAATTATCATCATTATCTTCTTCAAAATCATCTTGATAAAAATTATTAAAGTTAGTTTTATTAATGGAAGAGTTTAAATGATTATCCTCTCTTCTATAATTCTTTATTTCTTCTATAGTATTTTTTAAACTTCTCTCTTCATTTTGAAATATACTATCATAATCATTGTTTTGATAAAAACTATTATTACTTTTTTCTCTTCTATTATAATTCTTGGAGTTAAAATTATTTCTATCTATGTTTGGAATATTATTTTCTAAATATTCTTTAACTATATCTTTTAGTTGATCTTGAAGAATTCTTTTAACATTTGCTTCTATACTATCTACATTATTTTTTTGTTGATATTGAGAATTATATACTGAATAATCATCTTCTTTATGAGCAGTATTTCTAACATATGAAGTATCCGAATCACTTAATAAAGCACCGCCCATCATACCAAAATTATAATTACCATTAAAATCATTTAAGTTATTATTTACTTTTCTTTCCTCATATCTTTCTTCAAATTGCATAGGCTTAAAAGATTTATTATTATTAACAAGTTCAGCATTTTCAACTTCAGTAATATTTACAGCAGCAGCACTCTTTTTAGCCATTAAATTTTCGCTTCTTTCACGAGCAGATTTTTTCAAAGCATTATTAAGATTAATAAGTCTCTCAGCCATTTCACTAGCATCTAACACTTCTGTCTTATGCTTATTCATTTCTATTCTATCACTATTTAATTTATTATTATAGCTCTCTTCTTCTTCCACATTATTATTATTTATTTCTTTATCAGCATTTTTTTTATCATATATAGAATTATTTAGCATTATTCTAATTTCATGCTCAGTCTTTTTTCCAAGTCCCAAAAAACCGCCAACTTGAATATCTTTACTAGACAATATATAAAAATTGCTTCCATACTCAACTCTAGCCTTAGCAAAAGCATCGGTCTTATCTTTTCCTCTGATTGTTCTTATATCAACCATCTTAATAACTCCCTAAAATTAATACTGCTCTAAAACGCCGATAGATACTTCAAATTCTTTTTTTATAATACCAAATATATTTTTTCTGCTTAATTCTCTTATGCTAATAATAAAATAATTTTCACCATATTTATCCCTAGCCTGTTTTTCAATTTCTTCTCTGTTTTTACCAAAGATTTTGATAGTTTTCATAATCATTACTCCAATAATATTTTATTAAAAACTTATTTATTTTTATTTTATACTAGCAACACCCATCACATTATAACCCTGTGCGATTTCAGTTGTTGCCACCACTTTATACTTACCAATATTTTTAGCAATAAATTGATACAAAGGTCTTCTTATTATAGGTGAAACTAAAAATACTATTTCATCAACTCCAGACTCTTGAACTAATTTTACTGCATCTTTTATATTTCTTATAAGAGCCTGCATACTTTCAAAACTCATAGCTATCATTTGAGAGCCTTGTATATTTCCGCTGTCAGCTAAATTTTGAGCTATATTATTTTGAAGCTGCTGACTCAATGTAATAACTCTTATATTTCTCTGGTCATCAGCTATAATCTGTGATATTTGAGGAGCTAATCTACTTCTTACTAATTCTGTAGCTTGTTCGCTTCCCATAATTGTTATAGCATCAGCAATACCTTCTAATATAGCAACACTGTTTCTGATAGGTATCTCCTCTTGAAGCAAGTTCTGCAATACTTTTTGTATATATCCAAGAGGACTTTCATTATGAGGTTTAGCAGCAAGCACCTCTGATACAAGAGCCTTATTATCATCTTTAATAAGGTCAAGCATATTCTGTACTTCTTCACGTCCGATAAGAAGATTAGCATTTCTTTTAATTGTTTCGCTGAAATGTGTAGCAATAACTGCAGTAGGCTCAAACAACATAAAGTTCTTTCTCTCAGCAGTGTCTTTTTCAGCAACTCTAATCCAATAAGCAGGAAGACCAAAAGCAGGGTCTTTAACACTCTCACAATCAGGAGTAGGACCTTCTTTAGAATTAGCATTTAAAGCAAGAAGCATGTTTGGACGAACAAAACCTCTAGCCATTTCTGTATTATTTATGCTTATAGTGTATTCATCTGGCTCTATAGCCTGATTATCTACTATACGAACAGGAGGAACTACAAGCCCAACCTCCAAAGCAAGCTCTCTACGAATCTGAGTTATTCTATGTATTAAATCTCCACCTTCAGATTCTAATGCTAAAGGCACTAATGATGTAGCAATGGATAATTCTATCTTCTCTACTTTTAAGAAAGGTGTAACATCTAAAGGACCATTTTGAGGCTGTTCCTGAGCTTCTGCTTTAGTGCCGTCTTCATTAAGTCCAAGCTCTTGCTGTTCTTTTCTTAGAGCATAACCTGCTAAAAATAATGCCAATGCTATAACAAATAATGCTATCTTTGGGAATCCTGGTAAGAACATTAAGAAGAATGCAAAACCGGCACCAATAAATAAATTCTTTGGCTTAGCAAAAACTTGTACAGCAATTTGAGTAGACAAATTATCCTCGCTGCTGCTTCTAGTAACAAGCAAACCAGTAGCAAAACTCATAAAGAAAGAAGGTATCTGACTTACCAAACCATCACCCACAGTAAAACGAGTATAAGCATCAGCAGCCTGAGCAAAAGGCTCTCCCCTCATTGTCATACCAATTATGAGTCCGCCTACTATATTTATAATAGTGATTATAATACCAGCGATAACGTCACCCTGAACAAACTTTGAAGCACCGTCCATAGTACCATAAAAATCACTCTCGCCTCTTATCTTTTTTCTCTTCTCTTCTGCTTCTTTATCTGTAATAGCTCCAGCCTGAAGTTCGCTTTCAACAGCCATCATCTTTGAAGGCATACTATCTAATGCAAATCTTGCAGCTACTTCTGATACTCTTGTAGCACCCTTAGTAATTACTACAAACTGAACTATTATAAGTATGATAAATATTACAACACCCACAACTATATTATTTCCAACTACAAACTCAGCAAATGAAGTGATAACCTTACCATTAAAATTAGCACCCTGTGTAAGTATTGCTCTTGTTGTAGAAACGTTTAATGCAAGTCTAAATGCTGTCATAACCAAAAGCACAGAAGGAAATACACTAAACTCACTAGCACTCTTTATACTCAAAACCATAAGAAGTATAAGCAAAGATATAACTATATTTATGATAAGAAGAAAATCCAAAATCATAGAAGGAAGCGGTATAATAAGCATCATTATTACCATAACCGCACCTATAGCAAACATTATGTCGCTGTGTCTGCTAAGATTTGTAGGTAATTTTATCGAATCTAAAAGTGATTTAGCATTATTAATAGTTGCCACTTTTCATTTCCTCCTATATAGCCCTTGCCATTTTTTCATTACGTATTCTATATACCTCGCCAAGTATTCTTGACACAACATGAAACAGCTTCTCTGGTATATACTGCCCTATATCCACATTATAATAAAGCTCACGGGCTAAAGGTTTATTTTCTACTATTTCTACTTCATGTTCTTTTGCTATCTCTTTTATTTTTAAAGCAATATTATCAACTCCTTTTGCAGTTACTATAGGAGCATAATCCCCGCTTTGATATTTTAAAGCAACGGCAAAGTGTGTTGGGTTTGTGATTATTACATCTGCCTCTGGTACTGATTTAAGCATTGTTCTGCTTACAATTTTTCTAGCCATTTCTTGAAGCTGATTCTTTACTAAAGGGTCTCCTTCCATTTCTTTGAACTCTTCTTTCATCTCATGCTTTGTCATCTTTAAGCTATTGATATATTGCTTTCTCTGAAAATAATAGTCCACAACAGCAACTATTATCATAAATATCATTACCTTACCTATCATCTCTAAAACTATAAAGAAAAATACATTCATAGCCTGTGCTAATTCCATATGAACCATATTAAACAAATCATTGCGTCTGCCGTTTATTGTTGTAAATGTTAATACGCCAATAACAAGCATTTTAAAAAGTATTTTAGCTAAGTTCATTAAGTTTTGAGAAGATATAAAAACTCTCTCTTTAAAATTTGACCAAGTTGGTGCTATTCTTTTGAAGTTTGGTTTTAATTTTTTGGTAGTAAATAAGAATTGTGTTTGTGCTAAATTTACTCCAACACCAATAATCAATGCTGCAAGTAAAATTATACCAGCTGTTTTTGCTATTAATAAAACTATTTCTATAAATATATCAGGCAAACCGTCCATAGTCATTGTTGCATCAGCATTGGCAATTCTATTTATAATATCAATAAAAAATTGTGATAATGTGTGAGTAAGATAGCCTATAAGTAAAGCTATTAAAACTGTAGTAACACCCAACACTAAAGTTTGATTAATTTCTACAGAGTTTACAACACGACCTTCTTCTTCTCTTGCTCTTCTCTTTTTTCTCTCTGTAGGAAGTTCTGTTCTTCCTTCATCTTCAGCAGATGCAAATAAAGTTAGTGCAAAACCTCTACCCGTTAAACGCAAATATTTTCTATAAAGTTTAGCCCTTATAGAAACAAATAAATCTTTTAGTTGTAAATATTTAATCAAAGAAGCAAGCATTATCATACTGTACCTCCTGACAAAAAAACAAATAAATTATTAATATCTGCAATTGTGTTTTGCAATATCTTCATAAAATTAGCAATTAATGCAGGAATAAGTATATAGTATGCAACAATTCCAACAGCTATTTGCATAGGGAAACCAAGCATTAATATATTCATTTGAGGAGCTGCTTTTGCTAGTAACCCTAAACTTAATGAAAGTAAAAACAAAGTAAGCATTATAGGCAAAGCAAGCGATAAAGCAATAGAAAACATAGAACTCATATAATAAATCATTCTATCTATCACACCCTGAAAAGAACCTAAAAACACAGCCTTTGAAGCATCGCTCAATACTGGCATAGCTTTAAAACTATTATACAAAGTTCTTATTACCCAATTCTGACCATCTATAGCTATAAATATAAGTATTACAACTAAAGCCTGAAGCTGACCTAATACAGGAACAGTAATTTGGCTTATAGGGTCAACTGCCTCAGATATACCAAAGCCCATTTGTATTTCAAAGAAGTTAGTTGTAACTTGAAAAGCCAAAAATATTATAGACATTAAAAAGCCTATTAGTAAACCTATCAATGCTTCATTTAACAAACTTAAAAAATACTCTAAAAAAGTAGGAGCTGCTTGCACTGATGTATTTGCTACCAATGGAAAAATTGTTGCTGTTGCTATAAATGCTAATCCTGCTTTTATAGTATTAGGAATAACATTAGAAGAAAACAAAGGAGCTACTATGAGTATAGCCAAAAATCTTACCATTATGAGAAGGTAAATCTGAAAGAAATTAACAAAATTATCCATCTTCTAATTATTCCGTATTTATTATTATCTTGCTATAGTAGGCAATATATTAAAAAGTCTAACCGTAAAACCGCTTATATAATTAATCATCCAAGAAGCTAAAAAATATATAACTGCAAGCATGGCTATCATTTTTGGTACAAAAGTTAAAGTTTGCTCTTGAATACTTGTAGTAGCCTGTATTATAGATATAATAAGACCAACTATTATAGAAACTCCCAAAACAGGAGCTGAAAGAAGCATAAAAGTCCATAAAGTTTCTTGAACTAAAACAATAATAGAAGTATCATTCATAATTTACCCTCTTATCAATATTTCCTAATTAAAACTTTGTACAAGCTGCAATATTAATAGCTTCCAACCATCAACAGCTACAAACAATATTATTTTTAAAGGCAATGATATCATAATTGGAGGAAGCATTATCATACCCATAGCCATTAATATTGAAGCTACAACCAAATCTATAACTATAAAAGGCACAAATAAATATATACCCATTTTAAATGCTATAGTAAGCTCATTAATGATAAACGCAGGCACAACAACTATAGTTGGAATCTTTGCTAAATCTTCTACGGATTGAATATCTCTTAATCTAACATTACTATCGCTGATACTCAAGAACAAATCCAAACTCTTCATACCGTTTTCGCCTCTTAAAGAGTTAAACATAAACATTCTTATAGGCTGTATTCCTCTGCTGTATAAATCATTAACACCTATAGTACCGTTTAAATAAGGCTGAAGTGCTTCATTATTTATCTGAGTTAATGTTGGCATCATTATAAAAAATGTTAAAAACAAAGAAAGACCCATTATTAATGCTCTTGGAGGTGTTTCTTGTAATGACAATGCTCTTTGAACAAAACTTAAAACTATAGAAACTCTCACAAAACTTGTAGTCATTATTATAATAGACGGAGAAAGTGAAAGTATAGTAAGCAAGAATAATATTTGGAGACCTAAGCTAACTTGCTGAGGTGTTTGAGCTTGTGTAACGTTTAAACCTATTGTCGGTATAGGTATTTGTGTTTGAGCAAAAAGAGTAATCGGAGCAAATAAACACAATATAACAATAACAGCAAGAAACTTCTTCATTTTTTTATCATACTCCAATTTTTTTATTAAATATAATCAGAATTATACCGTTAATATATAAGTTATCATATTACAATAAAAAGTCAAGTATTATGTTAACTATTTTTTAGACAAAACTATAAAAAATTATCATTTATAGTAAAAGACCAAACAAATAGCAGTTATAATAAACTCCATTCAAATAAAAAAAATTTCTTATCTCTCCCTCTATTTCAAAGCCCAATTTTTTATATAAACTTATTGCTCTATTATTATCAACTCTTACATTCAACTCTATTTTTTTTAAATCATTAGCCTTGCAATAATTTATTGTATATTCAAGTAGCTTCGAAGCTATTCCAAGCCCCCAATATTCTTTTAAAACACTTATACCTAAACTAACCCTATGTTTTACTCTCTTTTTATTAATACCTCTAATACTGCATATACTAACTATTTTTTCATCAATCTCGCACAAAAACATCTTCTCTAATACAGATTTCTCTATTGTCTGTATAAACTCGCTCTCTTTCTCTACACTAAGCTCTCTCTCATCAGATGCACATATTAAAAAATCACTTTCATCTGATACTTTTTTTATAAAATCAAGAACATTTTTAGCATCTTTTATATGCACTTCTCTTATAATCATACTAAAGCTTCAATTTTATTATGTAAACTTTAATATGATAACTCTTTTTTTGTTTTTGTAAATACCATTAAATATTTTTTAAACAAAAAATAATAAAAAACAAATAAAATATAAAGCAAATATAAAACATTTGACAAAAAAACATCATAGATATAATATCTTTGCTTAATAAATTAAAAAAATATTGGTATTATTTATTATGCTTAGTATAGAAAATTTAATTATAGTAATTATAGGCTGCTCTATAGCGGGGTTTGTTGACGCTGCTGCTGGAGGAGGTGGTCTTATAAGCTTGCCTGCATATTTAATAGCCGGTATTCCTCCGCACACCGCCCTAGCCACAAATAAACTCACTTCAACATCAGGGGCTGTAGTTTCTGCTTTTACATTCTTTAAAAACGGAAAACTCACAACCAAACTAATAAAGTTTTTGATACCAATGACAATATTAGGCTCTATTGTAGGTGTTCAGGTTATTGTGCTTATAGATGCAAAAGTGTTACAGCCTTTAATAATGATACTTATTTTATTAGTAGGGCTTTATACTTTATTCTCAAAAACTTTCGGCACAGAAAACTTATTCGACGAAAATAATCTCAAAGCTAAAAACTATATAATAGGAATGTTCTTTGCCTTTCTTTTGGGTTTTTATGATGCAGTATTTGGACCTGGTACAGGAAGCTTTTTAATAATGTTTTTTGTGCTTTATTATAAAATGGATTTTCTTCTTGCTTCTGGAAATGCTAAGGCTTTGAACCTTACAAGTAATTTATGTTCATTAATAATATTTGCAATAGAAGGAAAAGTTAATTATATGGCAGGTGTATTCGTTATACCGTTTATAATGACATCAACATATTTTGGTGCTAAGTTTGCAATCAAAAAAGGAATAAAAGTGATAAAACCTATATTCGTAAGCATATCACTATTAACGACATTAAAAATTTTATTAGATATAATTAAATAGAAATATAGTATATACTGAAGATTTTTAAGTTTGGCAGTTTTTTATTCAACTTTTTCCCGCCTTACACGGTGTGGACTTCGTCAAAGTTGCAAAAAGTGCAAATATTTATATTTTAGATATTGAATATATATAAATATAGAATAACTCTCTTTTATATAAAAAATGCAGCCCTTTTGCTTCTTTGGGACACGCCGCAGGCACTCCCTACGGTCGTAAAAAAGTGGGGTACTGCACGGTGTGT
>NZ_SRZM01000183.1 GCF_019402445.1 Brachyspira pilosicoli | reverse complement strand
ATGTAATTTAAAATATTTTTTATATACCCTACCCTTTATTTTTTATAATTTATTTTGTAATTGAAATTTTATTTAATTAAAAATTATAGCTCTCGCCAATGCTTTAATTAAGAATTAGCATCATTAATAATATCAATCTTATCATAAATAATATTAAGCTTAGACTGCAATGTAACAACAGAATATATATATCCAAAAGGAATTAAAAAAAACAATGACAAAACAAAAGCATTCTCTCCATAACTATCAATATCAGCTTTTTTATACATATCATTAAAAACAATATTTCCATATTTATAAAACCAATATATGTCAAATAGTCCGCAAGTTATTATTGATAATATGCAAACTAATGTAGGGGATATATATTCATTTTCCATATAGCTATTAATATCTTTTGTTGTAACGGTAATCCAATAAATCACATATACCCTGCATGTAATTAATGATAATAAAGCAACATTTAATAATGGTTTCTTTTCTATTTTCATAAATATCTCTAAAAGATTTTTTTATTTTAAGTTTAAATAAAAAAGCATATAAGTCAACAATTAATTTTATGGTTAAAAAGTTATATTTTCTCAAAAATAATGACTATGATTTGATATTAATTTTTATACTTGCACTTTTGCGAAGCGTGCCCGAAAAACTTTGACGAAGTCCACACAGCGACCGAAGGAAGTGCCTGTGTGTATGACCCAAAGAAGCAAAAGGACTGCAATTTTTTAGCTTAAAATGTTGGTATTCTATTATTTGTATATTCCCAAAATATTAGCTATAGTATGTGCGTTTTTTGCAACTTTTTTGAGCGACAAAAAAGTTGATAGAAAATAATGAACTTTAATAACTATATATTAAATAATCAATTTTATGCTTGCAATGTTTAATATATATTGTATCATCATAAAAAAATATTGTATTATAATAATGTCAAAAAAAAATAACTTAGAAAAACAACAACTACTATTACCTATAAGGCATCATTCTCCAGCTTGCTCATATCATTTAAAAAAAGTAATAAATAGTTTTAATCCAGATTGTATATTAATAGAAGGACCAATAGATTCTAACAACTTAATGGAGTTTATGACAGACGAAGAAACAAAGGCACCATTTTGTATATATTCCAGCTATGACAGCGAGATTAAATATAGAAGCTACTATCCATTTTTAGATTATTCTCCAGAGTTTGTAGCAATAAAAGAAGCATCGAAAAGAAATATCAATTGTGAGTTTATAGATATGCCTTTTGCTTCTATGATAGAAAATACAGATGATGAATATCAAAAAATAAGCTCTGTATATGATAAAGATGATTTAAAATTTGATATAAACGACTATACAAAAAAACTTACGCAAAAATCAGGGCTAAGAACATTTCAAGAGCTTTGGGAGAGAGAGTTTGAAATAAATGGCATAGTAAAAACATCAGAAGAGTTTTTTAAAAGCGTATATACATTAGGTTATTATATGCGTTTAATAGAGCAAGAAGATACAGAAACAAGAAACAGAGAATATTTTATGGCTAGTAATATAAAAAAAGCCATAAAAAAATATAATAGAATTTTAGTTATTATAGGAAGCTTTCATATGGAAGGCATAATAGCTAAATTAAAAGAAAACATTAATATAGAAGAAAAGCTAAAAAAATATAATAAAAAAAATGCTAACAGCTATTTAATACCATATTCATTTGAAGATGCAGACAGAAGAAACGGTTATCAGGCTGGTATAGAGTTTCCTGCATTCTATGATTTTGTTTATAAGAGCCTAGAAAAAAATAATTTAAATAGTTATTTAGATACTGTTATGTATTTTATAATAAAAGCTTCAAATATAGATTATAATAACAATAATTCAAGCATATCAGATTGTATAAACGCCTACTATATGGCAGTTAATCTTTCAAAACTAAGAGGCAAAAGCACAGCAGGAGTTTATGAGCTTATAGATTCATTAAAAACTTCATTTATAAAAGGAGATATTAATTTTGAAAATAAATCAAATATAGATTTTATTATCAAACTGCTATCTGGTATAAAAAACGGAAAAGTATCATCAAAAAGTTCAGTTCCTCCTGTAATAATTGACTTTAGAAATTTATGTAAAAAGTTTAAAATTAAATTAGACAACAGCAGCGAAGTAGAAACTATACTTGATATTGTTAAAGATGATACACATTTTCAAAAGAGCAGATTCTTTCATAAAATAAGATTTTTAGACATTGATTTTTGTAGGCTAATAAAAGGTCCGGATTATATTAACAGAGTTAATAAAAACCTAGCAAGAGAGATTTGGAAATATAAATATAAAACCAACGCAGAATCTTTGTTAATAGATAAATCAGTTTATGGTGTAACTATAGATGAAGTTTGTATTAATATCATAAAAGAGAAATTAGATAGTAATATAAATTCAAGCGAGATTTCAAAATTAATAATAGAAACTAATATGATGGGAATAGAAGGTTTCTTAGTAAACAACTATTCAAAAATAGAAGATGTTATTTTAAAAGACAGCAATTTTATAAGTTTATGCGAATGTTTATATAATTTATATTATTTATTAAATATAGTTGAATATAATAGCATGATAAAAAAAGAATCTTTTGCCAATGATTTAATAAAAAAACTTTTAAACACAACATTTATTTGTGCTATAAACAATATGGATTATATAAAAGATTTAGAAGAAGAGGAAGCTATTAAATATTCAAAGCATATAAAAAACATTTACACAAATATATTAAATAATGCTGATTTGATAGAAGCTTTCACAATAAAAATAAACTCTATATTGTCAAACACATTTGGAAGCTCACATATATATGCAGTTTGTTTGGCAATAAAATATAAATTAAAAGGAATGACAACAGAAGAGTTTTCTAACATTATATGCAATTTTTTAGAATCATCTGATGCTAATACTATAAGTTATTTCTTGTCTGGAATATTTATTATATCAAGAGATATTTTATTTATTAATGATGATATAATAAAGAAAATAGACACTATTGTAGAAAAGCAAGATGAAGAGAGTTTTTTAAGTATACTACCAAATTTAAGATACGCTTTTACAAATCTCTCACCAGATGAAATAGACAGGCTTTCTTTATTTTTATCAAAGCTGCATAATAAAAGTAAAGCAGAAGAGATAAATAAAGAATCAGAAGCTGATATATTATTAGACCAAAAAATATTTGAAAAGATGAAAGAATATAAAATATTTAATTAGTAATATTAGTATATACCTAAACAATAATTTTCTATCAACTTTTTTATTGTTCTTTTTCCCGCCGCTACGCGGTGCGGACTTCGTCAAAGTTGCAAAAAGTGCAAATGCTATAGCTAATATCTTAGGAATATGTATTAAATATAAAATAATGCTTGTGTTTTAATCCAAAAATGCAGTCTTTTTGCTTCTTTGCGGCAGCAAAAGAAGTGGGGTGCTACCCTACGGGCACGCTTCGCAGGGGGCAAAGCCCTGCAAATAATTAAAATAAAACACTTAAAAATTTTAGTGTATATTTAGTTTCTCTTCAACATATTCTTTTTTTATTTTGATAGACTTTTTATCAGAAGGCAAATCATACATTGAATCAAGCATTACCTTTTCAAATAAAGCCCTTAATCCTCTCGCTCCTGTATGCTCTTCCATTGCCTTTTTTACTATCACTTTTAAAGCCTCATCATCAAAACTTAAATCAACATTATCATACTCAAATAATTTTTTATATTGCTTAATGAGTGAGTTTTTAGGCTCTTTTAATATTCTAATCAAATCCTCTTCTTTAAGCTCTTGTAAAGTAGCAACAACAGGAAGCCTTCCTATAAGCTCTGGTATAAGTCCAAATTTTACTAAATCCTCAGTTGCAATATGCTTCATTATCTCATCATATTCCAAGTTTTCCATAGAATTAACTTCAGCAGCAAAACCAAGACCTTTTTTTGAAGTACGCTCTGCAATAGATTTTTCTATATCTATAAAAGCCCCACCACATATAAAAAGTATATTAGAAGTATTTATATCTATATTATTTTGATGAGGGTGCTTTCTTCCACCGTAAGGAGGCACACTTGATATTGTTCCTTCTATTATTTTTAATAAAGCCTGCTGAACTCCTTCACCAGAAACATCTCTTGTAATAGAACGCGATTCACTCTTGCGTGATATTTTATCTATTTCATCAATATATATTATTCCTTTTTCAGCTAACTTCACATCTCCATCAGCATTTTGTATAAGGCGAAGAAGTATATTCTCAACATCATCACCCACATATCCAGCCTCTGTAACAGTGGTAGCATCAGCAATAGCAAAAGGCACATTCAAAGCCTTAGCTAAAGTACGAGCAAGTAAAGTTTTACCGCTTCCTGTAGGACCTATTAAAAGCACATTAGACTTCTCTATTTCAACATCATTGTTAGTATTATCTTGCATTATTCTCTTATAATGATTATATACAGCAACTGATAATATCTTTTTGGCATAATCTTGCCCTATAACATACTGGTCAAGTAAAGCTTTAATCTCTTTAGGAGGAAGTATTTTTATATCATATTTTTTATTATTAGTTTTTTGACTGCTATGAGCATTAAAATAATCATTTGCTATGGCAGAACAATCAGAGCATAAATACCCTTCATTTCCTTCTATATATCTGCTTAATTCTTTTAATTCTCTTCCGCATAAAGCACATGCTTCTTTATTAGTTTTCTTAGACATATCTCTCCAACTTTATTCTTTATGTTCTAAAGTATTTTTAATTGAGTTAACACATTCTATACTAAAATAAAACTATTTCAATAGAAATTATAAATATTATAATATGAAATTACGATTATATTATTATTAAAATTTATTTTTTTATTAATTTACATTTATAAGAAATTTTGATATAATAAAATGACATTTTTATATTTATACAACAAAATTAGTTAGGAAAGATCAATGAATAATGCAAAAATATTTATAATTTTTATAATTATATTTTCTTTTTCAAATTTGTTCGCTCAAAATCTATATACAACTAAAGACATTATATTTAATCTAGATAACTCAGCTGTAAAAAGATCAACAGCTTATCAAATGTCTTCATATTCAGATAAATTAATGTCAAAAGATATATTTGATTTAGACAGAACATTATTTTCAGGAATGTATGCCCCTAGTTTTAAAAATGGTATGCAAAATGCAGCACAATTATATTTTGGTATACCAATAAAAGATAATGAAATGTATTTTGGTATAAGCGGAGCTTTTTCTATAGATTCTCAAAGTATGAACTATAATAGAGAATATATACCTGTACTTGATAGAGTAATAATTGGAGAAGAAAAAAACTTAGATACTTCTTTTGCTATTAGACCGGTATTCAAAATAAATGATATGGTATCTATACATTATTTATTAGCAAAATCAGGCGGATATTATCTTAATCAAGGATATACTTATTATCATCAAACTAATGCAGATAATTATGCTAATCTTACAAATAATATTACAAACTCTCAATGGTATAATGAAATAGCTGTTGCAATTAATTTTAATAATGATATGAGATTAAATTTACCAATAGCTATAGTAGTAAATAATTATTTACAAAATTATAAAACAAATAGTAGCACTAAAGATACATTAAGCCATCAATATATAAATACGGCAACAAATTCTTTTGATAATTCTGTGAGATTATTATTTTATCCAGAGTTTATGATGCCTTTAGTAGCAGGACCTTTGCAAAAATTAACTTTCAATCTAGGATTAGAGTTTGACCTTTACAAGGATAATCAAAATAGATTTATTCTAAACTCAACTAATATATCACCAAATGAAATAGATAAAGTAATAAATGGAAGTTTAGCTAAAAGCAATCAAACTTATAATCTTAATATGAGTTTTGATATTAGTGCTGCCCCTACTTTAGAATGGAATATTATAGACAGAGTAATAAAATTAACAACAGAGCCTAGATTAGGTTTAAGACTAGATATAACTAATTTAGGTCAAACATATGTAATGTCTAATACTTATGATAATGTTAATAATACAATAGATGAAGGTAATTTAATAGCAACAGGCGACATACTTCATAATGCAATAAGTATTATTCCATATTTGGAAATACCAGTTGGTACTACAATAAAACCTTTAGAGTGGTTTGAAATTAGGGCTGGAATAAAATATGGAATAGATATGAATATATATTCTTTATATAGAGAAACATCTGAAAAAGAAATAATAGAAACACTTGAAACAGATTTCGTATCAAAATTAGGAATGTATGCTGGACTTGGCTTTTCTTGGAAAGACAGATTATTCCTTGATTTATTCCTAGATTTAGCTGTAACAAGTAAACAAGAATCTATATGGGTAAATGGTGTAGGACTTCAATTATCTTATGCATTTACAAAATTTGACTATTTACAAAAAGAAGAACCTCCTATATATTCTTATACAAATGGGGATACCAATAATGAGAATAATATCAATTTGAACAACAATATTACAAATGATATATTATAGGAGAATTAATGAAATATATAGTTAGCTTAACAGGTGCTACAGGAAATATGGGGCTTGAAACATTAAGACAATTAATGGAGATAGAAGATATTGAACTTGTAAAAATACTTGTAAGAAAAGAAAGCAAAAAAGTAGGCGAAAAATTTAAAAAAGAATATGGTAAAAGAGTAGAAATAGTTACAGGTTATTTATATAATAAAGAAGACTCTGAGAAGTTAATAAAAGATAGCCACTATGTGCTTAATCTCGCTGCAGTTATTCCGCCAAATTCTGACAAATACCCAAAACTAGCACATTTAACTAACTTTGTGGGAGTAAAAAACGTTGTTGATATATTAGAAGAAATGCCTAAAGACAAACGTCCTAAACTTGTTCATATATCAACAGTTGCTCTTTATGGAAACAGAAACGAAAAACACCCTTGGGGAAGAGTTGGAGACCCATTACTTATAAGTCCTTATGATGCTTATTCTTTCTCTAAACTAAAAGGTGAAAGATATGTTCTTGATTCATCATTAGAAAATAGAGCTATAATAAGACAAACTGCAATGCTTCATAACAGAATGCTTACTGACAATATGAGTGACGGACTTATGTTTCACACTTGTTATAATGCACCGCTTGAATGGGCTACAGCAAGAGATAGCGGACTTTTAATGAAAAGAATTGTTGAAGAAGATATTAAAGGTAATTTAGATGATTATTTTTGGAAGGGTTGTTTTAATTTAGGAAGTAAAGCAGAAAATAGACTTATTGGTTATGATACATTCAATGATGGATTTAAGCTAATCGGTGGCTCTACAAAAAAATATATGAAGCCTAATTGGAATGCCATAAGAAATTTTCATGGTCTTTGGTATTATGACGGATACAAATTAGAAGAATTATTCTCATATCAAAAAGAGTCTGTTACAGATTATTGGAACGAAATAGGAAAAACTCATTGGTATTATGCATTAGGCAAAATAGTGCCTCCATCTTTAATATCATTTTTCGCTATACAAAGACTTTTACCTCACCCTAATTCACCAACATATTGGCGTAAAAATAATGAAGATGGAAAAATAATTGCATATTTTGGAAGTTTAGAAAACTTTGATAATTTGCCTAAAAAATGGGAAGATTTTAACTTGCTTTTTGAAAATAAAGATTCTGAAGGAAATTATATAGATTATAAGGCTTTGCTCAATATAAAAAATGCTAAGCTTCTTAATCATGGTTATGATGAAAGTAAAAAAGACAGTGAAATAGATTTGGAAGACCTTAAAAAAGCTGCAGAGTTTAGAGGCGGTAAACTTTTAAGCACCAGCATGACTAAAGGAGATTTATATACAAAGCTAAAATGGTCTTGTGCTGAAGGTCATGAATTTGAAGCTTCTCCATTTACTGTTATAAAAGCAGGACATTGGTGCGAAGAATGTATGCCTGACTACACATGGAACTTTGATATATTAGCTAAGAAAAATCCTTACTTCGCTCAGGTATGGTATGATTCTCATAAAGAAGATGAAAATATGATTTATTATTTTGACGATAACTTTAAAGCCCATTACAAAAAAGTTTAATATAAATTATATATATAGTTGGTATACATATACATATCATTAGAGTTTTCTATTATTACAAATTCAACTCTTCTATTTTGTTCAGGAGTGCCATAGTCTATTAAATTTTGAACCCCTATTGCTTTTAATTTATTATCATTGTCTGTTAATAAATCTCCTACAGCTAATGAACGTAAATATGATAAATCAACTTCATTATTTCTATCATATAAATATAATATATTATTTGTAGTACTTAAATTGTATACAGTATTCTTATTCATATATCTAACTTCACTAGAATCAATATGACCTTCTATATATATATTAAGAATATTTGTAGACTTTAATACTAAAGATAAATAATCTAGAGTTTCTGCATATTTATTTGTATTTACAATGCTACTGTTAGAATCAAATAATATAGGGTCTTTTAATATTAATAGTTTCCCTCTTTTAGTGTTTTGTACATAATAAACACTGTTAGTATTAGTTGTTATTTCGTTGGTAATATTTTCTTTAGTTTCTTTATTATTTACTTCATTGGAATCTTTTGATATGATAACGGCACTTTGGCAGCCTATAAAAAATAACAAAAACAATAATATAAAAACTCTCATTATACAATTAATTTTATCTACTTATTATTATTTAAATTTTATTATATTATCGGATAATTATTTATAAACTCTAATATTCATATTATTTTTTATAAAATTACATATTATATTTTAAGCATGCAATTTGAATATTTTTATTTAATATATTTTGTTTTATTTACGATATTAAAACATATATATATCAAATTAATAAAAGTATTATTTATGAATGAAAACATTTTAGTCATAGAACATAGAGCAGAACTATTAGAAAAAATAGTTGATATATTAAAAGAAAGACATTATAACCCAATATCAACAAAATCACGTTCTCAAGCTATTAATATATCTAATGAAACATCTCTTGACTTAATCATCATCGATGCTGATATAGGTGATTCTCAAGGGCTTCAGCTTTTGGACACTTTTAAAAATCAAGAAAATACTAAGGGAATACCTGTAATATTATTAAGTACTCCATATAAAAAAATAGAGTTTATAGAAGAGGCTATATCATTAGACATTGATGGGCTTGTATTTACTCCTTTTGATGAAATGGAGTTTATAGTTAATGTTCATAATGCAATGAAAGAAAAGAAAATGTATATAGAACATCAAAAAACTCTAAAACAAATTGATTATCTACAAAATGCTCTAAATAATATGACTGAAACTTCAAATAAAAATTATCAGTCTTATAAAGATTCGCAAAAGAAATATGAAGAGATATTAAATATTGATTTGGAAACAGGTTTTTATAATAAAAAAGAGTTTTTAATTCAATTTAAAAGATTATTAGCAGAAACAGTAAGACATGAAGAAACTATAATATTAGCTTCTTTTTCAATAGACGGTATAGATGATATTATAGAAGAATTTGGAATAATGGCTGGAGAAGAAATAATATTACAATTCTCTAAAGTATTAATCAATGCTACAAGAGAAGAAGACATTATAGCAAGATATGACACCAATTTATTTATGGTGGCATTTAAGAGAATGGATATAAGACTTTATGAAGATAAAATAGAGCAAATAAAAGAATTAGTTAATAAAAATGAAATAATGTATAATGAAATAGTTATAAAATATACTGTATCTGCTGGAATAGCATATACTGCCTACAAAGCTAACTATCATTTTGATAATCTTGATAAAGAAATTGCCCCTTCACTTCTTGCTTTACATAATGCTAAAAGAAGAGGTTTTGCTAAAGTATATATTCACCCTACTGTTATTAGAAGGTAATTAATAATGAGGATAGTTATATGGTAATTGAGCTTGATAAAAATAATTCTGATAGTATAGAATATGCTGTAGAAGAGGTTGCTAAAGTTATAAATAATGGGGGGGTTGTAATATCTCCAACAGATACTGTTTATGGAATGTTGGCTGATGCTTTTAATGTTGATGCTATTAATAGAATATATTCAATAAAAGAGAGAGAAAGAGAAAAACCACTTCTTATACTTTTAAAAGATTCTAAGTTTATTAATATATTATGTGAAGGAAATATACCTGATATAGTGAAAGCAAAAATACCTGGCGAACTTACTTTTATTATGCCTCTAAAAGAAATTATAAAAAAAGATTTTCTATATCTTAAAAATACTGTTGCCCTTAGAATACCTAAAGATGACTATATGGAAAAATTATTAAAATTAACTCCTCCGTTAGTTGCTCCTTCTGCTAATCCTACAGGTTATGGTGTTATATATGACGGCAATAAGCTTGTAGAACTATATAAAGACAAAGTTGACCTTATTGTCAATTGCGGTACTATCGAAAAAAAACTTCCTTCTACTTTATATGATTGCATTAATAATAAAGTGCTTCGTCAGGGAAGTGTTTATCTATAATTTTAAAATATATTAATTTATATAAAAAATAAATTTACATAATTCCTATTGAAATATATTAAAAATAATATATCATTTTTCAAATTTAAAAAAATATTAAAACATTAGTGTTGAAATATTTTATTATATAATATATATTATTTAGTAATTATTCTTAATAAGTATAGTGTTTAATATAAGGAGGCTAAAAATTGAGTTGGATAGGTGCTATTATATTATTAAGTGTACTTGTATTTGTCCATGAAATGGGGCATTTACTTGCTGGTTTAGCTGTAGGAATAAAGGCTGAAGCTTTTTCAATAGGATTCGGACCTATAATATTTAGAAAAACTATAAAAGGAATAGATTTTAGATTCTCAGTAATACCATTTGGAGGATACTGTAAGTTTAAAGGAGAGATGTCAGAAGACGGAAAAGTGGAAGATGATGATTTTATAAGTATGTCGCCTTTAAAAAGAATCATAGTATATTTTGCAGGACCATTTTTTAATTATTTATTTGCTTTTTTGCTTCTTGTTATATTAGTATCAATACCTTCTACAGTGGATTTATATTCTCCAACTATAAGCGTATTTAAAGATGCTAGATATATGCATGCCAAATCTGGAAGCACATTAGCTTATGAATATGGCCTGAAAAGCGGAGATACTATTACTGCAGTAAATGGAATTAAAGTTAATTATGACAATGATGTATTAAAACTTATAAATGAAGAAGCTGTACAAAAAAATGCCGACAACATCAACTTCACATTAAACAGAAAATCTGCAGAAAGCGGAAATATAGAAAAAGTAAATGTATCTATACCTTCTGTAGAAATATTAAAAGCATTAAGCGGTGAGAGAGCATTAGGATTTTATTTCGGTGGTGATTTAATTATCAAAAATGTAGTTAAAGGTTCTGCTGCTGAGGAAGCTGGTCTTCAAAATGGAGATAAGATATTAGCTGTAAACAATATAAATGCTGATAATATAGCAGATTTCAGACCTCTTATAATGGATAATGCTTTAAATAAAATTACAATCACTGTTTTAAGAGATGGAAAAGAGATAACAAGAGAAGCTATACCAAGACCTGTAGAATCAAAAAACGGTACTTACGGAAGCTTAGGTATAGAGTTTATGAGCACACCTATAAAGGTTGAAAAAATAGAGGGTACACCTTTTCCAAAATCTATACCAGAAGCTTTTAAAGAGACTGGTAAATATATTGTTTCTTATGTAAATGGATTAAAACTTTTATTTACAGGAAAGCTATCAGTAAGAGAGAATTTAGGAGGACCTGTAAGAATAATACAGCTTTCTTCTCAAGTAATATCTGTTAGTGTTGATAGAATTAGAACTATATTATCTTTTACTGCTACTATAAGTTTAATATTATTTTTAATGAATCTTTTGCCTCTTCCTGTTGTAGACGGAGGTATGATAGTATTTTCATTTATAGAGCTTGTAATGAGAAGACCAATCAATAGAAGTGTGCTTACAAAAATACAAGCCTTTGGTGCAGCATTCTTAATAACGCTTGCTATATTTATAACAATAAACGACATCACGCAAATATTTAAATAAATGAAGGTTTAAAATAATAAAAGAGATTCTATTATATAGAGTCTCTTTTTTATTTATAAGATTAATTTGCCACTAAAATTAACTATGATATAACATCATTTACATACTGAGCTAATTTATTTGGTGTAATTGCCGCCACTTTAGCACCAAGTTTAGAGAGTTTTTGAGCAGCATTTTTATCATACGATTCATTACATTCATAATTTAGTGCCGTTAATATAAAAATCTTACTCCTTGCCTCAATAATACCTTTTACACTGTTATGCATACATTTATAATCATTACTATCTTCCAAATCGCTTATAAGCAAATATATAGTCTTATCTGGAATAGTTGTAATTTTTTTAGCATATTCCAAAGCATTAACAATATCAGTCCCCCCTCCTAATTGAACCTTTAAAAGAGTATCCACCGGGTCTTTAACATAATCAGTAAGATCAACTATTGAAGTGTCAAATATAATAAGCTTCACAGATAAATAAGGCAAATTAGCAAATATTGACGCCATTATAGAAGAATATATAACACTATCAAGCATAGAACCGCTTTCATCTATAAGTATTATGATATGCCAAGGATTATAGTTTCTTATATTGTTATTAAAATAAAGTTTATCTACGAATATTGTATTATTTTGAGTATTATAGTTTTTTAAATTATGCCTGATTGTTTTTTTTACATCAAGATTTTTAAACATTTTTTTTT
>NZ_SRZM01000182.1 GCF_019402445.1 Brachyspira pilosicoli | reverse complement strand
ATTATTTTCAATTTTCATATATAACTATCAAATAAATTTAAGCAAAAAAAAACACTATTAGTTTTAAATTTGGACCTTATCAAAAAAAATAATTTAATTAAAATGATTACATAAAGGTTATAAATATGAATAAATATAAATATTTTTTAGCTATTGATATAGGTGCTTCTAGCGGAAGACATATATTAGGTTATATTAATAACAATAATCTAATAGAAATAGAAGAAATACATCGTTTTAATAATAATATAATAAATAGAAATTCTCATTTATGTTGGGATTTAAATTATCTATTTTCTGAAATTTTAAATGGATTAAAAAAATGTAAATCTATTAATAAAATTCCTTCATCTTTAGCAATAGATACTTGGGGAGTAGATTTTGTACTTTTAGATGAAAATGATAAATTAGTAGGAGATAGTGTTAGTTATAGAGATAAAAGAACTTACAATATAATAGATGAAGTTTATTCATTAATACCAAAAGAAGATTTATATAAAAAAACAGGAATACAAAATTTAGTTTTTAATACAATTTATCAATTATTTTCTATAAAAAAAGAAAATAAAAATTATTTTAAAAAAGTTAAAAATTTTTTAATGATTCCTGATTATTTTAATTTTTTATTAACAGGTAACAAATTTAATGAACATACTAATGCCTCTACTACTCAACTTCTAAATATAGAAAAATCAAATTGGGATTATGATATATTAAAAGTATTAGGAATACCAAATAATATTTTTCAAAATATAATAGAGCCTGGAACTCATATAGGTTTTTTGAGAAAAGAAATTAAAGAGAAAATAGGATTTGATTTAGAAGTAATATCTGCTCCTTCTCATGATACAGCATCTGCAATATTGTCTGTACCTAGTATAGATGATGATTTCTTATATATTAGTTCTGGAACTTGGTCGCTTTTAGGCAGTGAACTTAAAGAATATAATAATTCTCTTGAAAGTTTTAGACTTAATTTTACTAATGAAGCTGGATATAATAATACCTACAGATATTTAAAAAATATTATGGGTTCTTGGATTATTCAAAATATAAAAAAAGAACTAAATAATAAATACTCTTTTTCTGAATTAAGTGAAATGGCTGAAAAAACAAATACAAATATAATAATAGATGTTAATGATGATTTATTTTTATCTCCTAGTTCTATGATTGATTCCATAAAAAAGTATTGTATTGATAATTTCAAATATGAGCCTAAAAGCATAAGTGAAATAACAAGTATAGTATATAATAGCTTAGCCAAAAGTTATTCTAACACAATAAAAGATATAAAAACTATATTAAATAAAGAAACAAATAATATCTTTATAATAGGTGGAGGTTCACAAGACAATTATTTAAATTTGTTAACAGCTAAAGAAAGTGGTCTGAATGTATTCTCTGGACCTATAGAAGCAACAGCTACTGGTAATATAGTATGTCAAATGTTAAATAAAAATATTTTCTCATCTGTAAAAGAAGCTAGAAAATATATCTTTAAATCTTTTTCTATAAATAAAATTTAGGAGTGTAAAATAAATGTCTAATTATAAGCAAGCAAAAGAAATATATAAAAAAATTGGAGTAGACACAGATAAGGCATTAGAAAAACTTCAAAATATTCCAATATCTATACACTGTTGGCAAGGAGATGATGTTTCAGGATTTGATTCTAAAGAAGCACTTAGTGGTGGAATACAAACAACAGGAAACTATTTGGGTAAAGCTAGAAATCCTGAAGAATTGATGCTAGATATTGATAAAGCACTTAGTTTAATTCCTGGAAAACATAAATTAAATTTACATGCTAGTTATGCTATATTTCAAGATGGAGAGTATGTAGATAGAGATAAATTAGAGCCAAAACATTTTTCTAAATGGGTAGAATTTGCCAAAAAAAGAAATTTAGGTCTTGATTTTAATCCTACATTTTTTTCTCACCCTAAAGCAAGGGAATTTACACTATCAAGTCCTAATGAAGAAATAAGGTCATTTTGGGTGAAGCATGCAATTGCATGTATAAGAATTTCAGAATATTTTGCTAGTGAATTAAAACAACCTTGTGTAATGAATATATGGATTCCAGATGGTTATAAGGATATACCAGCTGATAGAATTTCTCCTAGAATGAGATATAAAAAATCGTTAGATGAAATTCTTTCTATAGATTACGATAAAGAAAAAGTATTGGTATGTTTGGAATCTAAAGTATTTGGAATAGGGGTAGAAAGCTATACTGTAGGCTCTTCTGAATTTTGTATGAATTACTCTATGCAAAAAGGAATTACTCCGTTGATGGATAATGGACATTATCACCCTACGGAAATGGTTTACGATAAGATTTCTTCTATGCTAATGTTTAATAAATATTTGGCTTTACATATAACAAGACCAGTAAGATGGGATTCGGATCATGTTATACTTTTTGATGATGAAACTAGAGAAATTTGCAAAGAAATAACAAGATGTGATGATATATCAAGAATTAAAATAGCTACAGATTATTTTGATGCTAGTATAAATAGAATAGCTGCTTGGGTTATAGGAATAAGAAATGTACAAAAATCATTGTTATATGGATTATTACAGCCAAATGACACTCTTAAAAAACTGCAATTAAATGGAGATATGACAGAACTTATGCTAATGCAAGAAGAATTAAAGATATATCCTATAGGGGAAGTTTGGAAGGAATTTTGCAATCAAAATGGTGTATGTGCTACAGAAGAATGGTTTAATGAAATTAAAGATTATGAAAAAAATATTCTATCAAAAAGAGTTTAAAGGATTAATAAAATGAATTATAATATAAAATTTATTAAAGGGTTTATTGATTTAGCTAAAAGTGGGTATAATCAAAATTGGCATGAGAGAAATGGAGGTAATTTAAGTTATAGATTAAATGAAAAAGATGTTGAAGAAGTATATCAATTTCTCAACTTTGATGGTGAATCTTATTCTATAGGATTATCTGTACCTCAATTATCTAATGAATATTTTCTTGTTACAGGTTCAGGTAAATTCTTTAAAAATGTTGAAGAATATCCTGATGAAAATATTTGTATAATAAAAATAGATGATAAAGGAGAAAATTATCAAATATTATGGGGGCTTTCAAATGGAGGAAAGCCTACAAGTGAACTTCCAACACATCTTATGAATCATGAAATAAAAAAGGTTTTAACTAATGGTAAGCATAGAGTAATATATCATTGTCATCCTACTAATATTATAGCACTTACTTTTATACTTCCACTAGATTATAAAGTGTTTACAAGAGAACTTTGGGAGATGGCTACTGAATGCCCTGTTGTATTTCCAAATGGAATTGGTATAGTAAAATGGATGGTCCCAGGAGGAATAGAAATAGCTATAGAAACATCTAAACTTATGAAAGATTTTGATGCTGTTATTTGGGCACATCATGGATTATTTTGTTCAGGTGAAAATTATGATATAACTTTTGGATTAGCACATACGATTGAGAAGTCTGCTGAAATATTAGTAAAAGTTATGTCTATCACAAATAATAAAAAACAAACAATTAGTCCTCAAAATTTTAGAGATTTAGCTGTAGATTTTAAAGTTAAATTGGATGAAAAATTTTTATTTGATAAATGAATATTTTTATATAAAAGCATTCTTAAAATATAATATTGCAGCAATCATTAAAGGTTGCTGCAAAAATTATTTAAAATCTTTATAAAGCATACTTGCCTGAACATCAGTGTTGTTTTGATACTTACTGCTTGCATATTCTTCATATTCACCGTCTATAGTGTGATAATAAAGTTGAGCAATTTCTACTTCTGGATATATTATTATAGGCTTAATGCAAAATATCTCTAAAGTCCAAAAACCTGCAAAACCAACATCTCCAAACCCTGCAGTAATATGTATAAATATGCCAAGTCTTCCTATAGATGACCTACCCTCTATCATAGGTACATACTTTTTTGTTTTAGTATATTCTAAAGTTCTTCCTAAATATAATTGATTAGGCTCTAGTTGGTATCCTGCTTCGGGTATAATGATTTCTTTAGTTTCATTAGGTTTTTTCATATCCAATACATTGTCTTTATATACTAAAAGTTTATTATGAAGCCTTACATTATAGCTATTTGAGTTTAATTGCTTTCTGTTAAAAGGCTCTATTATAATATTTTTATTTAAATTCTTTTCTATTTCAAGTCCAGACAAAATCATTTTATTTGTACCTTATTTTTTTATATTTATTTCTTTATTTTTCGGTATTATTATTGTATAATTTATGTATTATAAAACTATAATATGAGGTGTAAAAAATGCTATCTATAAATTATAAAAACGTATTAAGTTTTTTGCAAGAGCATGAATTAGAATATTTAGCAAGCTCAGCACAGTACGCTAATGAGCTTTTAGAAAATAAAAAAGGTGCTGGCAATGATTTTTTAGGTTGGGTTAATCTTCCGACTGAAGCTATGAAGATGGTAAAAGATATAGAAGCATTAGCAAAAGAAATAAGAGAAAATGCTGAAGTATTAGTATCTGTTGGTATTGGAGGTTCATATCTTGGAGGAAGAGCTGTTATAGAATCTTTCTTAAACCCTTTTGCTCAAGCTAAAAAAGGTAATACTCAAGTTATATATGCTGGTCATAATATGAACGGTGAATATTTCAAACATTTATTAGATTATTTAAAAGATAAAGATTTTTATATTAATGTTATATCAAAAAGCGGAACTACTACAGAACCTGCTATAGCTTTTAGAGTATTAAAAGAATATGCTGAAAAAAGATACGGCAAAGAAGGAGCTGCAAAAAGAATAATAGCTACTACTGATAAGGCAAAAGGGGCATTAAAAACATTATCTACAGAAAATAAATACAGAACTTTTGTAATACCTGATGATGTTGGCGGAAGATATTCTGTGCTTACTCCTGTTGGACTTATACCTATAGCTGTTGCTGGAATAGATATTAAAGAGCTTATAAAAGGCTTTGACTCTATGGCTAAAGCTACAAAAAAACAAGATTATAAGAAAAACCCTTCTATGCTTTACGCTATGATAAGAAATGCACTTTATAGTAAAGGGTTTAATACAGAAATAATGGTAAACTATATACCAAGAATGCATTATATATCTGAATGGTGGAAACAATTATACGGAGAAAGTGAAGGTAAAGACAAGAAAGGTATATTACCTGCTTCTGTAGATTTCTCTACTGATTTGCACTCTTTAGGTCAATTTATACAAGATGGAAGAAGGGGATTATTTGAAACTGTTATAAGAGTAAATGAAGAAGAAATAGATTTGAAAGTAAAAAAAGAAGAATCCGATTTAGATGGACTTAACTACTTAAAAGGAAAGTCTTTACATCAAATAAATAAATCTGCATTAGAGGCTACTGTTTTAGCACATGTTGATGGAGGAGTACCTAATATAATAGTAGATATAGACAAGATTACTCCATTTACTATTGGAGAGCTTATGTATTTCTTTGAGAAAGCTTGCGGTATATCTGGACATATACTTGGAGTTAATCCATTTGACCAGCCTGGAGTTGAGGCTTATAAGAAAAATATGTTTGCTATGCTTGGTAAAAAGGGTTATGAAAAAATGGGAAAAGAATTAAAAGCAAGATTAAATAAATAATTTTTTACGTTATAAATAAAGGGATATAGCTATTTGCAATATCCCTTTTTTATTTTGAAATTATTTATTTATACTTCTCATATCTATTACGTATCTAAATTTTACTTTACCATCTATAACTTTTCTATAAGCATCTGATATAGTTTGGGCATCTGCTTTTATTATTTCAACAGTAGGATAAATATTATTTTCTATAGAATAGTTTAGCATTTCCTGAGTTTCCTTTATGCCACCTATAAGTGAACCAAATAATTTTTTACTGCCATGCTGCCCTACCATTGCTATGAGTGTAGGCATTTTTGATGTGCGAGGAAGTCCCAATATACACATAGTACCTCCCCTCTTAAGCATACTCATATACATATTAACATCATAGTAGGCTGGAATAGTACTTATCACATAATTAAGAGTATTGTTAAGATTTTTTAAATCCTCTGGATTATTAACATTAACATATCTTGCAACACCCATATTTAAAGCATCCTCTCTTTTATCTTCTGTTATGTCAAATACTGTAACTTCTGCCCCTAATTTCACAGCATATTTCACAGCCATAGAGCCAAGCCCACCAAATCCAGCAATACCTATTTTTTCGCCTTTTTGTACATTCATTACTTGTATAGGTGAATATGTAGTAATGCCCGCACAAAGAAGCGGAGCAACTTTATCAAGTTCAGCATTGTCTGGTATAAGTATTGCAAAATTTTCGGATACTACTATATTATCAGAGTATCCCCCTTGAGTGATTTCATTATTATGGAATCTGTCTCTTGAGCCGTAAGTAAAAACAGCTCTATTTAAACAATACTGCTCTAAATTATCTAAACAGCTTTCACACTCTCCGCAAGAGTTTACCATACACCCAACTCCTGCAAAATCACCAACTTTGAATTTTTCTACAGCACTTCCAACTTGTATAACCCTTCCAGCTATTTCATGCCCTACAACCAAAGGAGTATTGCTTGATTTACCTTCAACCATATGTATATCACTATGGCATATCCCTGCATAAAGTATCTCTATTAATATATCATTGCTTCCTACTGAATGTCTTGTAAACTCATAATATTTAAAATCCATATTAGCTGAAATGGCAGCAAAGCCTCTTGATTTTATTCTTCCGTCTGAATTAGTTTGTATGTTAATAGGAGCTTTTTTTAACTCCTCATTATACATTGCA
>NZ_SRZM01000181.1 GCF_019402445.1 Brachyspira pilosicoli | reverse complement strand
CTTTAATTATAACCTCTTAGGCGTGCGGGGTACGAGCTGTACCACCTTGCCGCACTACTAGCCGTAGGTGTTTTCCGTACGTTAATGCTATACTTTAATCATAACCCTCTACACATGCGGGAGAGTGCTTTTTAATTCACAATTATTTTTTCTTTTCTTTGAAAGTTAGGAGCTTATCCCTATAATACTCGTATTGCTTTTTACGCATCTCAATCTCGGCAGGAAGCCCTTTAGTGATGTCATTACACAAAGCATCAAATTTGTCTAATATGTTTACAATACGTTCCTGCTCCTCTAATGGCGGGATTGGAATATCAATCCAATTCCAACGATTATAATCAAATCTAAATCTAGCTCCTTCCTCTTTTAAAGAATCTATTTTATTTATTATTTTAGGAGATTTGATAAAATATTCAAAATATTTAACATCTACCATAGATTTATCTACTGAAAAAACTACATACATAGGACTAACTAGACCAGAAATTGATGTTTTCAATCTTCCAATAGAACCAATATTTAATCTAGAAGGATTATATGCAAACATATCCTGCCTTAAAATTGTATAGTTTGAAGTATCTTCACTATGAATATTATTATCATGATAATCTTCTGTTTTTACTATTCCTTTTATATTACTAACAACATATACTTGTTTCACAGTTAAATCATCTTTACCTTTTTCTTTAATACGTTCCATTAAACTACCAATAGGTATGTGTTTAATTTTATCATCAAAAGTTAAAAGTTTCTCTCTATAATACTCATACTGCTTTTTTCTTAATTCTAATTCTCTATTTAATAAATCTTGATATTTTGTAAAAGTGTCTAATATACCTACTATCTCTTCTTGTATTTCTATTGGTGGGAGCGGAATTAGTAATTCTTTTATTATATCAGTAGGAATATGATTAGGAATTGCATTTGTTGTTTTAGAATATAAGAAATCTTGTTTAAATTTCAGATAATAATATAAAAATTTATTTAATAATTTTATTTTAGGATATAAACATAAACAAACATCATTTGCCCAAAATTTTTTTGTTTGATAATCTACATATCCAGCACTACCATAAGAAGCAATAGTTATTGTATTTTCATCACGATTAAATTTATCGTACATTCCCATAGGAAATTGCCCGCCACTTATGATAGGAAACATTCCATTTTCTTTTATATCTTTTTTAGTTATTCTTTCCCCTCTTTTTATATCACATACATTTATAAGCTTTTTATATTCCACGCCGTCGGGACATTCTCGCTTCAATAACTCTTCTAACTTACTCATAACTCAATCATTATAAACAATTATACTCTTTTTCACAATTACATTTTTATCTCTAAAAAATATTTTTATTATATCATTATATCAATAATAACTATTGACTTTATAAGCATTAATTAATAGAATTACGCCATTCTAATAATTTTAAAGAGAGAAGAAAATGAAAAAAGCTATATATATCATTTTTTTAATATTATCAATAATTTCATGTAATAACAACAACAAAACTACATCAAACAATGAAATATCAATATCTCTTGGCGGAGAGCCTAAAACTCTAGACCCTACATTAAACTCGCTTAGTTTTGGCTCAATATATATGATACATTTTTTTGAAGGGCTTACTAAAAAAGATAAAAATGATGAAGTTGTAGCTGGTATGGCTAAAAGCTGGGACATATCTGAAGATGGTCTTATATATACTTTTTATTTGAGAGATGATGCTAAATGGTCTGATGGTGAAAAAGTAAAAGCTCAGGATTTTGAATATGCTCTAAAGAGAGCAGCAGACCCTAAAACCGCAGCAGCCTATTCTCATATGCTTAATGTTGTTAAAAATGGAAGTTTAGTGATAAGCGGTAAAACTAATGTTGATGCCTTAGGTGTAAAGGCTATTGATGACAGCACTTTAGAGATTGTATTAGAAAATCCTACTCCATATTTTCTAGAATATTTATCTGTGAGCAGTGCTTATTTTCCTGTGAGAAAAGATATTGTGGAAAAATACGGTGATGATTGGTCTAGAAATCCAGAAACATATATTGTAAATGGTGCTTATGTGATGACAGAGAGAAAAACCGATGAAAAAATTGTTATGGAACTAAATACTAATTATTATGATAAAGAGAGCATTGTTGCCAAAAAAATTAATGTCATTATAATGAGCGATTCAAACACTTCTCTTGCCGCTATAAAAAGAGGAGACATACAATTTTCTGTAATAGAAGCTCCTCTTGGAGAGATATCTTCTCTTATAAAAGAAAATTATATATTACAAGAGCCTGCTTATGGAATATATTTTTTGGAAATTAATTCTAAAAAAGGAGTGCTTACAAATAAAAACATAAGAAAAGCATTAGCATTGGCATTTGACAGAAACTATATAATATCAAACATTACAAAGATGAATCAAACTCCAGCATATGCATTTGTGCCTTATGGAATGAAAGATGTCGATAGCAAAGACTTTAGAGAAAATGGAAGCAATTATCTTAATCTTGGAAGCTATGATGCAAATATAAAAGAAGCTAAAAGACTTATGGAGTTATCAGGATATACAAACGGAGAGAACTTTCCTGTACTTGAAATAAGAACCACTCCAGGATATTTTACTTTAATATGCGAAGCTATGCAGGAGATGTATAAAGAGAATTTGGAAATAGATGTTACAATTAAATCTGAAGAATACAATGAAACATTTCAAGCTATGGTTGAAAAGAATTATGATTTAGCCCGCACTGGCTGGACTGCAGACTATAGTGACCCTTTAGCTATGATTAGTTTTTTCTCGGAAGTAAGTGCTGTTAATCATAGCGGATTTAGCAGCAGAGAGTTTAACGATTTATTGAAATTCGCTTCAAGCACAACTAACACCGATGAAAGAACAAAAGCATTGCATAAAGCAGAAGATTTAATATTTGACTATATGCCTATAATACCAATAATATATAGAATGGACCCATTTATGATTAACCCCAAATTAAAAGGTGCAATATTCAATCCGCTTGGAAGATATAGATTTCACTATTCATATTTAGAGAAATAATTTAAATAGTTTAAATTGACCGCACGTTAAACCAAACAAAAAAATTAAATAAGTTATAAATATCATATTTTTTATATATATAAACTTATTCACCGTGCGGTTAAATAGATTAAAAAAATAATAAAACTTAGGGTGGGTGTGCTTTTTATAATTGAGCTTTAAAATAAAT
>NZ_SRZM01000180.1 GCF_019402445.1 Brachyspira pilosicoli | reverse complement strand
TGTTAGTACAATAAAACTTTATTTAATTGAATTATATTACACATAAAGACTTTTAATAAAAATTTTTTTTGTTAAAAAAATTAAAAAAAATACAAAATAAATTTGACTTTATTTTTAATATACCTATACTATGTACATATAAAAATAAAAAATGGGAGATTATTTTATGAAAAAAATACTAATAGTTGGCGGAGTAGCTGGCGGAGCTTCTGCAGCTGCTAGACTTAGAAGATTAAACGAAGAAGATAAAATAATATTATTTGAAAAAGGTCCGCATGTTTCTTTTTCCAACTGTTCTCTTCCTTATTATGTCGGAGGTCTCATACCAAATGAGGAAACTTTACTTTTAATGTCTCCCGAAAAGTTTTTGAAACAGTTTAATGTAGATGCTAGAGTTAATAGCGAGGTTGTGGCAATAGATAGAGAGAAAAAAGAAGTTACGGTGATAAGCGAGGGTAAGGAATATAAAGAGAGCTACGATAAACTGATATTATCTATGGGTGCTAAACCTATAGTTCCTCCGATTAAAGGAATTGAAAAAGTTAACATTTTCACTGTTAGAAATGTTGTTGATATAGCTAAAATACATTCTTTCTTAGGTGGCAAAAAAAATGCTAAGGTTGCTGTTATTGGTGGTGGTTTCATTGGTATAGAGATGGCTGAAAATATCAAAGAAGCTGGTCATGATGTAACTATTATAGAAGCTTTGCCTCAAATTATGAAGCCTTTCGATTATGATATGGTTCAAATTCTTCATAGAGAACTTATTGACAACGGAGTTAATCTAATAGTAGAAGATAAAGTTGAGAGTTTTGAAGAGAATACTGTTGTACTTGCTTCTGGTAAAAAGATAGAGGCTGATGCTGTTATACTTGCTATAGGTGTTGCTCCTGAAACTGATATTGCTGTTAAGGCTGGTATTGAACTTGGTAAAACTAAATCTATTAAAGTTGATGCTAATTATAGAACTAATGATAAAGATATTTATGCTATAGGAGATGTTATAGAAATTTACGGAGCTTTATGTCAGGATTATTACAGACTTGCTTTAGCTGGTCCTGCTCAAAAACAAGCTCGTGCTGTAGCTGACCATATAAATGGAAGAACTGTTGATAACAGAGGATATATTGGTTCTTCTGTAATTAAAGTATTTAGATATAACGGTGCTTCTACGGGTCTTTCTGAAGGCTATATTAAAGCTATGAATTTAAATATCAATTATGATACAGTAGATATTATACCTTTTGATAGTGTTTCTATTATGCCTAGTGCTAAGCTTTTACATTTCAAATTAATATATGAAGTACCTACTGGTAAAGTATTAGGTGCTCAGGCTATTGGAAGAGGAAATGTTGATAAGAGAATAGATGTTATTGCTACATTAATAAAATTCGGCGGTACTATTTATGATTTGAAAGATTTAGAATTATGTTATGCTCCTTCTTTCGGTACTGCTAAAGATGTTGTAAACTTCGCTGGTTATGTTGCTTCTAACCTAATGAACGGTGATTTCAAACAAGTACATTATAGTGATGTAAGAAATATTTTGGAAAAAGACCCTGATGCTTATTTCTTAGATGTAAGACTTAAAGAAGATTTTGAAGCTGGTCATTTAGAAAAAGCTGTTAATATACCGCTTGGTGCTTTAAGAAGCAGATTCGATGAAGTGCCTAAGGATAGACCTGTTTATATTACATGTAAAACTGGATTAACTAGTTATACAGCTTGTAGAATATTAATTAATTTAGGATTCACCAATGTTGTTAATGTTTCTGGTGGATTCATAGGTTTATCACAGTATGAATACTACAATGATAAATTCTATAACAGAAAACCGATACTAACTAAATATTTTGCATAACTTCTTATATTGTTGTATATGGGAGGCTGTTCTGGCCTCTCATTTTTTTGCATATTCAAAAATTATTGTTACTATATGTAATAATATATCATTTTTACATACATAAAAGATTTTTTTATGTAATTTTATGTAACATTTTTAAAAAATATCATTATTTTTTATGTAATAAATTTGACCTTTTATATATAAATGATATCTTTAAAAAAAGATATTATAAAAATATACTCATATACAACAATAAATGCAAATATATAGAAAACAACAATATTAAGAGGTTTATGCAAAATGAAAAAAATAATAATATTTATTTTAATTGCAGCTTTAATGGTTTTCTCATGCAAAAATAATTCAACAAATGCAGACACTTCATCAGATAATAATAATGGAAGCGACACAGGTGGAGATAATAATAATGGAAACAATGGAGGCTCTATTACAATTCCGCCTCAAATAGAAAAATATGCCATAGATATAGCTAGTGCAACTACTCAAACAATTGAAGAAGCTTTAATAAAATATGAGGCTGACCATAGCGGAGAATATAAATTAATATTTAAAGGTACTTCAACTGCTCAATATAATGGGCTTTTTGGCAACTCAATAGCAGGCTTTCTCAATGAAATATCGTTAAAAACTATCCGTGTTATTGTATCTTTAGAATATGTTAATTTCCCAAATAATAAATTAAACGACTATATATTAGGCGGAAGTCAAAATTATAACTACAATATAGTAAAAGTAATCCTTCCAGATACTATAACAACTATAGGAAAAGATGCTTTTATATGTGGAAATCTTACAAATGTAAATATTCCTAAAAACTTAAAAACAATAGAAGATGGAGCTTTTTATGAAATGAAAATGGAAGAACTTATATTACCTAATGGATTAACAACTATAGGAAAGTATGCCTTTCGTATATGCACTTTTACAAATCTAGTAATACCTGATTCTGTAACATCAATTGGAGAACAAGCATTTGAAAGTTGTACAAATTTAGTAGAAGTTAAATTATCTAACAATTTAACTTCTTTAGAAAAAGAGATTTTTGCAAACTGCAACAAATTAAAAAGTATAACAATACCGGCTTCTGTTGAAGAAATAAAAGAATCTGCATTTTATTCTTGCGATTCTTTAGATAATATTACATTTCTATCAGCAAATCCTCCAATTATAGGAAATTATGTTTTTTATGGTACAGCTTTAAAAACTATTAATGTGCCAAAAGGAAGTAAAACATTATATGAGCAATTAAAAGGTAATGGTATACCAGACAATGTTAATATAATAGGACAATAATATACAACAATATAAGAGGTTTATGCAAAATGAAAAAAATTATAATATTTATTTTAATTGCAGCTTTAATGCTATTATCATGTAAAAATAATTCAACAAATGTAGATACTTCATCAGATAATAATAGCCCAGGCAACACAGGTGGAGATAATAATAATGGAAACAATGGAGGCTCTACTGTAACTCCAGAAGAACTTGAAAAATACGGTATAGATATAGCTACAGCAACAACAGAAAACATAGAAAAAGCTTTAATAAAATATGAGGCTGACCATAAAGGGGAGTATAAATTAATATTTAAAGGAAATTCAACTACTCAATATGATTGGCTCAAAGGATTATCTATAGCGGGATTGATTAATGAAATATCATTAAAAGATATAAATATAACAATAACTTTTGAACATGTTAATTTTCCAAATAATATATTAAATCCATATATACTAGGAGGCAGTCAAAATCTTAATGAAAATATAGTTAAAGTAATTCTTCCAGACACTATCACAACTATAGGAAATAATGCTTTCTTCTGTTCAAATCTTACTAATGTTAATATACCAAAAGGACTTACAATAATATCTGATAAATCTTTTAGCAGAATTAATATGAAAACTTTAGAATTTCCAAATACATTACAAACAATAGGAGCATACGCTTTTTCTCAATCAAAATTAGAATCTATAGTTATTCCCAATTCTGTAACATCTATTGGAAAGAACGCATTTGAAAGTTGTGAAAATTTAATAAAAGTAACATTACCTAATAATTTAACAATTTTAGAAGAATTTATTTTTACAAGTTGTTATGCATTACAAAGTATAACAATACCTGCTTCTGTTAAAGAAATAAAAACATTTGCTTTCTATTATGCTAAAGCTTTAGAAACTGTTACATTTTTATCTAAAACTCCTCCTACTATTGGAGATTATGTTTTTGATGGTACAGCTTTAAAAACTATTTACGTACCGCAAGGAAGCCAAAAACAATATGAAACATTAAAAGGTAAGTCTGGTATACCAGATACTATAGAAATAATAGAACAACAATAAAATTAAGAGGTTTATGCAAAATGAAAAAAATTATAATATTTATTTTAATTATAGCTTTAATGATATTATCATGTAAAGAAGTACCAACAGATGTAAATACTTCACCAGATAACAACGAAAATTCAAATAATAATACTATATCACAAACACCACCACCAAACCAAATACTACCTAATGAAGAAGATATGTGTCAAATATCAGACAATACAACATCAGAAGATATAAAAAATTTTTTAACAGAAAAAAAAGACATTATAAAAAACAAATATAACAATACAATATATTTTAAAGGCTCTATAACAAAAGATTCTTATCAAGGTACAAAGAGTTTGGGTTATCATTTAGAAAAGGCATTAAATGAAGTTTATAAAGAAAATATTAAAGCAGATTTTTCTAAAGTAGATTTTAAAAATAATAAAATACCAGCTCATTTTTTTAGTATGTCAATGCTAAATACTATGTATGTTACAAATATAGTAATACCAGATACTATAACATCAATAGGAGAATGGGCTTTTTTTTCACACGAATCTTTAGAAACTATAGTAATTCCAAATTCTGTAACATCAATACCAGATTTAGCTTTTAAATACTGTGAAAAACTAAAAGAAATAGTAATACCAGACTCTGTAACTTCAATAGGTAATAATGCCTTTGAATATTGCCAATCTCTAACATATATAAATCTTCCAGATTCTATAAATACTATAGGACGTCAGGCTTTTGTATTATGTACAAGCTTAAAATCTATAAAGATTCCTACAAAAGTTGAAACTATAGAAAGACAAACATTTGAAAATTGCCGTTCTTTAACTGAAGTTATAATACCAGATTCTATAAAAGAAATAAAAGAATGGGCTTTTCATAATTGTAAAAATTTAGAAAAACTAGAATATTTAGGTACAGATAAAAATAAAATACAACAAGTAAACTCTCAGCCTGCTTTTGAAAGTTCAGGAAAGAATATTTGGTATTTATATCTTCCAAATGTAAAATTACAAAATGGAAATAAAAAAGAATGGCAGAATTTTTTACTTTTAAGTAGAATATGGAATGATGTAAAATTTGAAGAACATATTAATTAATATATAAAAAATAATAACTTTATAACCTAATAGTAACTTCATAAAGTTACTATTAGGTAAAAAACTCATTAAAGAGAAAAATATATCTTACCGCTTGATATATCTGCTTTTACAACAAAAATCTTAACTCTGTCCCCAAGTTCATACATCTTAACTTTATCAATATAAATACTTTGCATATCCTCATAAAATCTATAATTAGCACCAACATAAGTTGACTCAATAAAACCTTCTATATCAAGCCCCTCTATCTCAACTGTAATGCCGTTTCTTGAAAGCAAACTAATAAATCCGTAATATTCATCTCCAAGCCTATCTTTCATATACCTTGCCGCTTTTATTTGTCTTAAATTCCTCTCTGCCTTTTTTGATGTTCTGTCAAGCAAAGTACATTCATCTGCTATCATCTTATATTTGTTATCATCATTAGCATATGTTTTTTTGTCTATGATATAATCTTTTACAATTCTATGTATTATTAAATCAACATATCTCCTTATAGGCGAAGTAAAATAAGTATAATAATCAAAGCCCAAACCGAAATGACTTTTATTAACTACACTATATGATGATGGTGTCATAGAACGCATTAAAACACCTGTAAGAAGTTTCTCTTCTGACTTTCCTTTTATCTTTTCCAAAAAGTCAATTAAATCATAATTATCTTCATCTAACTTTTTTAATTCATAGCCTTTATTATGTGCTAATATTTTAAAATTATTAAATCTATAATTATCAGGAGCACCATGATATCGGTATATTACCCCCTCATAGTCTTTTAACTTTTTTGCTATTTCACTATTAGCCAAAAGCATTAAAGATTCTATTATAAGCATAGACTCCTTTTTCTCTTCTGCATAAAACTCTATAGGAACCCCATTATCATCTAATACTATATTAATATCATCATTCTCAAACTCTACACCCTTGCTTCTTTTTTTATGCAATATATTTTTTACTTCCAAAGCATTGTTTATAAGCTCAATAAGCCAATCTTCATCATTAGCTTTTTTGTTTATAATATCTTCTACGTAATCGTAAGATAATTTTTTGTCTGAATGTATAATGCTTTTAACTACATCACTATCTAAAATATTTCCATCTTTATCTATAACACAAATTAAGCTCAAAGTAAATCTATCAACTTTTTCATTGAGTGAAATTATTCCATTTGAAAGAATCTCTGGAAACATGTTATATACTTTATCTATTAAGTAAGTAGAGTTTCCTCTTTTTTTTGCTTCTATATCAAGAGGAGAATCAGCCTCTATAAAATGGCTAACATCAGAAATATGTACATATACTTTATAATTATCTTCTATTTTCTCTATACTAAAAGCATCGTCTAAGTCTTTTGAATGCTCTGAGTCTATTGTAACAGTTTTTAAATCTCTCAAATCAATTCTATCACTAATATCATTAAAATTAGCATTATTATTTATATTTTCTGCAAGATTCGATAAATCATCAGAAAAGTTTAATTTAATATTATATGCATTTGCTATTATCTCTGAATCTAATTTCGCATTATCTATATTAATATTTATTTTTTTAGCATGAACAGGAGTTTTTACAGCTTCTTTATTTGCACTATTTGGGTTTATCAATAAATGACCAGCTTTAGTTACTCTAAGTAAATTACTGTCAGTTTTTTGTATATATCCATCACTGATTGCTTTTCTTATCAAATTAGTAAGAGAAGTTTTTTCTAATGGTGTTTTTGCATTAAACTTTATAAATACATTATAGTCCATTTGGTTTTTAGACAATTTTGCTATAAGTTCTTCTATGGTTTTCATAAATACTCTCTAAAAAATAATAATAAATTATACTAAAGTGATTGCATTTTGTCAAAAATTATTTTTATAATTTTGAATATTTGCGGGTGATGGTATTAGCAAATATTTTACTCTATATGTTGGAATATGTATTAACTATAAAATAATACCTGCATTTTAGCTACACGCTGTGGACTTCGTCAAATGCAGCCTTTTTGGTTCTTTGTGGCAA
>NZ_SRZM01000018.1 GCF_019402445.1 Brachyspira pilosicoli | reverse complement strand
ATTATAACTTCTTAGTCGTGCGGGGGAGTGAATTTTAATATACAATAAAATTATGAAATTTATAATAAAAATGCAGTTCTTCGCAAACATATCATAAAGTTAAAAATTTATCAATATTAATTTATTATTTAGTAAGGTGTATATATTCTCTATTCTTTTTAGTTACCCTTCCAACAATAGCAGCACAGTCTATACCTTCACGCCATAAATCAGCAAGCATATTCTCAGCATTATCCTTATCTACACATATAAATAATCCGCCAGCAGTCTGAGGGTCAAAAGTAAGCATCTTTAAACTATAATCCACATTCTCATCAACTAAAATATTCTCACCCACATAACGCATATTTGTAAAAGCAGCCCCAGGTATACATCCCATGTCCAATACCTCATAGCTCTTCTCAAACATAGGCAAAGCTGATGTACTTATTTCTATAGTTACATCACTAGCCTTAGCCATCTTATAAGCATGCCCAGCAAGTCCAAAACCTGTTACATCTGTAGCACATTTTGCATTATATTTGTTCATTACAGCACAAGCCTTTTTATTTAAAGTACTCATAGCATTAAATACATCTGTAATAGCACTTTCTTTTATTAGTCCCTGCCTCATAGCAGCTAAACAAGCACCTGTGCCAAGTGGCTTTGTAAGTATTATAATATCTCCGTCTTTAGCAGCAGAGTTTGTAGTAATATTATTAGGATTAGCAAAACCAATAACAGCCATACCATATTTAATTGCTGTATCTGTAATAGTATGCCCTCCTACAACCAATACGCCTGCTTCTGTAGCTTTGTCTTGTCCGCCTTTTAATATTGTAGCAAGAGTATTAAGAGAGTTTTCTTTTGGATACATTGTAATATTTAAAGCTAATTTTGGCTCTCCTCCCATAGCATATATATCGCTTATAGAGTTACAAGCAGCAATCTCTCCAAATAAATAAGGGTCTGCAACAACAGGAGGAAAAAAATCTACTGTAAATATAATAGCATTATCATCTGAAATCTTATAAACTCCAGCATCATCTCCTATATCAACATCAGATAATAGATTAGAATCTACTTTTGTTTTTAATATAGGTGATAATGTTTTTTCAAGCAAATCAGGCGGAATTTTGGCAGAACAGCCGCCCTCTAAAGCACAAGATAATAACTCAATTTTCTCTTCTTCTTTTTTAATATCTTCCATAAAATAAAATTCCTTAAAATAATTGAATATAATTATAATACATTTACAAAAAAATAAAACTAATAATACTTAATTATTACAGTTATTTAAAAAATTATGTAAAGTAATTTTTTTTAATATCGATAATTATTATATAAATTAAGGGATGGTATTTTATGTTTAACTTATATGAAGAACTTACAAAAATCGAAATAATTCTTAATAAAGAAATAGAAGTCTACAAAATTATACTAGAAGATGAAGAGAGAAAAGTAAACTCTATCATAGATACAAGACTTCAAGATGTGCATATGTACTGCGATCATCAAAATGAAAAAATGAAGGAAGCTAATGAATTAAGAAAGTTAAGAGAAAATATTACAGACTTAATAATATTAAATAAATTCCCTCATCTTTCTCAAACAGCTACTTTATCTGATATAATAAGAAAAATACCTCTAAACAAAACAGCTAAAATTTCATCACTTCGTTTGGAGCTTGTAACTTTAATGGCTAGATTAAAACATCTAAATAAATTAGCACCAAAATTGTTTGATGAAGCATTAGATTTCTTTACAGATATGAAAGAAGTATTAAATGAAAGCAAAAAAGTAGGCTACAACAACAAAGGAAAAGAACATTTAATCAATAAAAGATTATCTGTATTAATTAATAAACAAGTGTAAAAAATATAGTATATATAAAAAAGCTTCGTTTAAAATACGAAGCTTTTTTGTTTTAACATAAATATTTATTTAAATAATTTAATTAAAAAATATATTAGTTTTTAGAACATCTCTCATTTATTTCTTTAACTAAATTATCTATTTTCTCATCGTCCATTCCATGACCTCTGCAGCCTTCTTCAAGACTCTCCCAACTAGCAACATGGCAGCCTACACAATGAAGACCATAGCTCATCATAATCTCTACTGAATCTGGAAATATCTGTATAATTTCCCCTATACTCATAGTTTTATTTATCATAATTTATCCTCTCTTATAATTTTTTAATTCTTATATAATATATATAATATAATTTTTTGTCAAAAAGTAAAATGATAATTACCTATTAAATACTATTGGATAATATTCATTATAGTTTTTTATATATTTTCTTAAATAATTTAAATTAAACTCGCCTGTATTTTTTAGAGTTTCTTTTTCAATACTAGCAAGTTTTTTTACCATAGAACTATTGCCAAGCTTTTTATAAACACGCTTAAAAGTCATAATAAAAGATAAACTATTATGATATGTAATCTCCTCATCAAAAATAGAAGCAGCTTTCTCTAAACTAAAACCCTCTTTATTAGTAAGTGCAAAATAAGCATACAATAATAATACATAATCATGACAATTTTCGCTATAATTATCTACAGCCTCTTTTATTAGTTCTAATGCCAAAGCTTCATTTTTATTTACACCTATACCATTATAATAGCAATGAGCTAATGCTGCTTTAGAACATGACGAATGATAATTATTCATTTTTGCTATTTCATTAGATTTATAATATATTTCAAAGGCTTTATCTTCGTTTTTCTCTATTCCTCTTCCTAGTTCGTATGCTCTTCCCAATATAATATGAGAAGGTTCAAATGTGCTATATAAATCAATAGAAGTATTAGCCATTCCTATTGCGAGTTCTGGTGAGGGGGTTAGAATATTTCCATAAAATAACTCTTTTGAATATATATAATAAGCAAAAAAGTCATTCATGTTTATTGCCATTTCTAAATATTTAATGCCTTCATAATAATACTTTTGAGGTATATTGTATATCATCACTTTTGCTATTTTTCTATATATTATTGCTTTATTTAATTCAGTGCTATTCAATGATATTTTTAAGTTTTCTATTATAGTTTCATAATCATGAGATTTTATTTCTATTAGAGAGAAAGCATATATATACCTTAAATGATACATCTCTTCATTGGCATAGCTATTATCTAAACTAACCAATACTTCTTTTGCTGATAATGCTGATTCTTTATAGTTTTTTAATTTATAATAAGAAAATGTTTTATATATTAAAGCTCTAATATTTTTTATTTTATCTAAATATTTAATAAGATGTTTATAATCTTCATCTGTTTTGGCATTATAATAATAAAACTCTAATATATCATTATAAAACCATTCATTAAAATCATCATTATTTTTTAATATATCATCAAATTCAGCTTTTGCTCTTTCAACTTCTCCAATATAAGCATATAAATTAGCTCTATAATATTTATACCTCATATATTTTTTATCTAGAGAAAAGTTTTTTATTATTTTATCTAATAAAGAAAATGCTTCTTTAATATAATTTGTATCGCTATGATGTTCGCCGCTTACAATATAATCATGCAAAGCCTCAGATTTTCCAAGCAAAGCAGCCAATTTATATTTATTGTCAGTTTCAAGCAGTGTGTCATAATTTTTTATAGCATTCAAATAATCTTCTTTACTAAAGTACCATTCAGCCCTTTCATAAATAGCATTATAATTTTTATCATTAAGCTCTATAGCCCTATTTAAAAAAAGCAAAGCATCATAATAAAACTCGCTATCAACACCCTTTTTAGCCAATGCAATAGCCTTTAAAAAATAAGCTTCATCATAAAAAGGAAAATCTTTTATAAGTTCATTAGCCTCATAATCTGCCTTAATTAATATATTTAAATTATAGTAGCAAAGCCCTCTCTCAAACCTCGCAACCTTAGACTCTTCAATATCAACTCTCTCAATAAAATCATCATAATACCCAATAGCCTGATGAAAATCAGAAGCGTTTTCTCCATTGTTTAAATAGCTATTAGCAAGCATAAGCAAAGCATCATAAGCATTTCTGTCTTTTTCAAATAAAACCTGAGCATATTCTCTCTCTTTATCTATATTGCCAATATCTCTATTTAAATACATTAATCCCCTATAAGCATCAATTATATTAGGGTCTATCTCTATAGAATGAATAAGGTCATACTCTATATTTGAATATATTAAAGAAAGATTTGCACTAGAATAATCATATTTGTTTTTTTGTAAATCTATAAATCTAAACTTACCCCTCATATAAAAAGCTTTGGCATTATCAGGCTCGTTATATATTAATAGATTTAATTCTTCTATGGCTCTTTTATAATCACCATCATTAATATATCTATTAATATCTTCCAAAGAATCCATGAGAATAGTTCCAATTTTTTATAATATAAAATTATAATATTAAACGAATTACAAATCTATAAAGCATAGTGATTAGAGGAGGTATCACCATTTGAAGTATAAGCAAAAATACTAAAGGAGATAAATCTATCACTCCTATTATAAGCTTATCTCTAAAGTTTCCAAAAATTTTATCTATCACTCCGTCAGTAATTCTATAAAAGAAATTAACTATAGGATTATAATAATCTAAATGTATAGCACCAAAAGCAGTAAGCCAGCTAATAATAATCCATATAAACCATATAAATGAATATAGCCTCAAAGCCTGCATTATAAGAACATATATAAAATTAATAATCTGTATTAACATAAACCCTCATTATTATTTAATATTACTTAAAGCCTCATTAACATCTTTGGCAGTATTTACTATAGTGAGAAATCTTGTAGCTTCAAATACACTTGTTAATTTAGTGCTTAAAGAACAAAAATAAACCTTTCCGCCTTTTTCACCAGACACTCTTAAAGCAGAAGCTATTAATCCTAAAGCAGAAGAGCATATATATTCTATATTATGAAAATCAAACACAAAATTTAAAATACCAGCATCTTTTATATAATTAAGTTTCTCTTCCAATATATCAACATTTTCAGATATAATATTCTTCTCTATATTAATAATAGCAGTTTTACCCTCTATAACAGTACTAACCATTCTCTTTACACTCCTTATATACATCTTTTAATTTTATTATATATAATGAAAAAATCAATATTATAGTTTTATGTAATTTTGATAAAAATAAAATTATTTTTTATCCCATTCAATTAATATAGGACAATGGTCGCTTCCAAGAACATCAGTTAAAATATCAGCCATTTTAATATTGTTTGATATTTCATTATTAACAAAGAAATAATCTATTCTCCAGCCCACATTCTTCTCTCTAGAACGAGTCTTCATATCCCACCAACTATAATGTCCACCTTCTTTTACAAACATTCTAAAAGTATCAGTAAAGCCGCTGTCTAAAAATTTTGTTATGCGTTCGCGTTCTATAGGCAAAAAACCAATGCTCTTCTCATTTTCTTTAGGTCTAGCCAAATCTATAGCCTCATGAGCAATATTCATATCACCGCATAATATTACATTAGTTTTCTCTTTTAATTTTATCATATGTTTAGTCATTTCATCATAAAAAGAAAGCTTATAATTAAAATGCTCCTCAGATTTGCCACCATTAGGAAAATAAACATTAAATATAGTAAAATCATCAAACTCTAAAGCAAGTATTCTTCCTTCTCTGTCTGTAAACTTAGAACCGAACTTATTTTTTATTTCTTTATTTGGCTTTAATTTAGTATATATTGCAACTCCGCTGTAGCCTTTTCTTATTTCAGGGTCAGCAGGATTAATAAATAATTGATATCCTTCTATGTTTCTTAAATCTTCAGGAAGCTGTTCTTCAAAAGCCTTAGTTTCTTGCAAACATATTATATCAGCATCTTCTTTTTTAATAAAATCTAATAAGCCTTTTTTGTATGCCGCTCTTATACCATTAACATTCCAAGAAATTATTTTTAGTGTACTCATATATTCCCTTTAATAAGTTATTTAGTATTATACTAGTATTTTTAGTATTTGTCAAAATAACTAATTTTATACACAAAATAATATTAAAAATGATTTAGCATAAACTTTTAATACAGATAAAAATTAATATATTTTTTAGATGATTTATTATAAAATTATTTATTTAAAACCTTATATAAAAACTCTTTAGTTCTAGAGTGTTTAGGGTTATTAAAGAACTCTTCAGGTGTTTCATCTTCAAGTATAATTCCGTCATTCATAAATAGTATTCTGCTTGCAACATTTTTAGCAAAACCCATCTCATGAGTAACTATAAGCATAGTCATACCATCTTTAGCTAAATCTATCATAACGTCCAAAACTTCTTTAATCATCTCTGGGTCTAATGCAGAAGTAGGCTCATCAAAAAGCATAACCTCAGGCTCCATAGCTAAAGCCCTAGCAATAGCAATTCTTTGTTTCTGCCCACCTGAAAGTTTATTAGGGTAGGTATCTTTTTTCTCAACAAGTCCAACTTTTTGTAATAGCTCAAGTGCTTTAGTTTCTGCCTGTTCTTTACTTAAGCCTTTTAATTTCATCGGTGCTAATATAATATTTTCCATTACTGTTTTATGAGGAAACAAGTTAAAATGCTGAAATACCATTCCAACCTTTTCTCTTATCTTATTTATATCAGTTTTTTTGTCTAATATGTTTTCACCGTCTATAAATATCTTTCCATTAGTAGGCTCTTCAAGTCTGTTTATGCATCTTAAAAAAGTAGATTTACCGCTTCCAGAAGGACCAATAATTGCAATAATCTCACCCTTCTCAACATTAACATCTATTCCCTTTAATACTTCTAATTGATTAAACTTTTTATGTAAATTTTCTACTTTAATCACTTTCTTTAAGCCCCTTCTCTACCTTTCTCATAAACATAGCAAAGATAGAAGTTAATATCAAATATATTATACCCACAGCAATAAGAGGCTCAACCCCCCTATAAGTTTGACTAGTAATAATGTTGGCCGAACGAAGCAAATCAACTCCCCCTATAAAACCAACAATAGAAGTCTCTTTAATAAGTGTAATAAACTCGCTCACCAAAGCAGGAAGTATCTTTTTAATAGCCTGCGGTATAATAATCTCTTTCATAGAAAGACCATAATTAAGCCCCAAAGCTCTAGAAGCCTCCATCTGACCTTTATCAAGCCCTTCAATACCAGCTCTTATAATCTCAGCAACATAAGCAGCAGAGTTAATACCAAAAGCTATAGCAGAGATAATCAGTATAGGTGTATTTCTTAAAGCCCCCACAAATACAACATTCGCCCAAATCATAAGCTGCACAACCGCAGGTGTACCCCTTATTAAATTAACATATCCAAATGCTAATTTTGATAAAGGATTAAATGTCTCAAAGCCTTTAATATTTTTTAAAGGATAAATATGCGATAATTGCATTAGAGCAATAAATATACCAAGAACTATACCAATAAGTGTAGCAAATAAAGTAGTTCCTATAGAAAATAAAAGCCCCTTAACCATATACATATATCTATGGTTAGCTATAAATACTTCTTTAAGCAACTCTAAATATTCTGTCATCTGCTTTCCTTAAATTATCTCTGTGTTTTATCATTCAAATATTAAAAATATTTTTTTACAAGCTCATCATATTTGCCGTTTTCTTTCAAAGTATCCAAAGCTTTGTTTACATCTTCCAAAAGCTTAGTATCTTCTTTTCTAAAACCAATACAAAGCTCTTGTATAGATAAATCTGTTTTAATAGCTTTAAGACCTTCATTGTTCTTTATATAACCAACAGCTATAGGATAATCCATTATAGCAGCATCTATTTTGCCGTTCTGTAAAGCAACAACAGTATCTGCTGTTCTGTTAAATCTCTCTATTTTATCAACTTTTTTACTCTCTGTTAAAGCAACATCTCCAACATATCCTAAAACAACACCAACTGTATAAGTATTGTTTAAGCTGTCAAAGTTAGTAATAGTGTTATTATCTTCTTTTACTATGATAGCCTGCTGAGATTCAAAATAAGGCTTAGAAAAATTAATAACTTTCTTTCTTGACTCTGTAGCAGTAATACCAGCTATAAGTATGTCTATAGTTTTAGCCTCTAAAGCAGGTATAAGTCCGTCAAAAGTCATATCTTTTATTTCTATTTTCTTTCCTATTATTTTTGATATCTCATTTATAAGCTCAACATCAAAACCAACCACATTTCCATTTTCATCTAAATATTCAAAAGGAGGATATTCAGCATTAGTGCCTACATACAAAACATCTTTCTCCTCTTTCTTAGAACAAGATAATACCACAAGCAAAGAAACCAACAAAAGAATCTTTAATATATTTTTCATAATTTTTATCTCCAACTAATAATTATATACTTACTTTTCAAAATATTTTGCTATAAGCATATCGTAAGTGCCGTTTTCTTTTATAGTATTTAAAGCATCATTAACTTTTTTAAGTAATTCTGTATCTTCTTTTCTCATAGCAATAGCATATTCTTCACTTTTAGAATCTGTTATAATTAATTTTAAATCATTATTTTGGTCAAAATATTTGCTAGCAGGCTCATAATCTAAAACTACAGCATCTACTTTTTTGCTTTTCAAAGCTAATATAGCCTCTGATGTAGCACCATATTTCTGAGCATTTACATTAGACATTTCGCTTACAATTAAGTCCCCTGTAAAACCTAATACAACACCAACATTTTTGCCTTCTAAATTATCAAAGCTATAAATATCTTTATTATCTTTATGAACTAATATAGATTGCTGAGTGCTATAATAAGGATCTGTAAAATTAACAAACTTCTTTCTCTCTTCATCTGCAGTCATACCAGCAATAATTATATCTATCTTTTTAGACTGTAAAGCAGGAAGAAGTCCGTCAAAAGCCATGTCTACAACTTCAATATCTTGCTTCATAATTTTAGCTATTTCGTTGATTAAATCTATATCAAAACCAACAATATTTTCGCCATCTCTATATTCAAAAGGTTCAAATTCAGCATTAGTGCCTACATAAAGTTTATTTTCTTTTGTAGAACAGCTCATAAAAGCAATTAAAGATATTAAAAGTATTGATGTAGTAATTATTATTTTTTTAAACATTTTTTATCTCCTAAATTTTTTTACGTGTATAAAGATACATAATATTAACATATATTTTTTATTAATAAAATGTGTTTTTTTGATTTTAATGGAAAATTAGGCTTAACGCCTGATTAATACTTGAAAGAAAGAGAGTATTTTTATATTAGAAAAATAGTTAATCATAAAATAACTCCGTAATTTAAAATCAATTATAATACAGCAAACAAAAAAGTCAAGTTATTTTAAAATACTAGTTTTATATTTATCAAAAAGAGTATTAGAAAAATCTGTATATTCTATTGCCTCTTTTATGCCTTTTAAATCTATATTATATGCATTTTTTGATTCTCTATAAGGTTTTATTGTCATAGTAGTATGATTAATTAAATCTTTAAAAAAGCTAATTATTTCATCTTCCTGTACTATTCCAAATGATGGAGAAATAGTATAAAGTATATCAAAATTATTTTTTTCTGAGCGAACTATTGGCTCTATTTCTGTTTTTTGTTTATTGTCAAAATAATATGATATTACAGCATCATCATTATTAATTTTATCATTATACCAAGTAATTGTGATGTTTAATTGTTCTTGTCTTGAAGCTATATATACTTCTAGCTTTTTATCAAGATTTAGAGACATTGTAACTGTTTTTTTATCTGTGCCATCATATACAATGGTTTTTACCTTCCAATTATCATATTGCTTTGATGTAGCTAGAGGGTATAGATTTAAAGCAAATAAAAATAATATAATCAATGTAATATTTTTTGTCATAATTCTTTATCCCAAAAATTAAAGTATACTATAATATACGAAATAAATTAAAAATAGTTTAACATATTATTTAATTATTATATCTAATAAATTTGCAACACTATTTATATATTTTTTTTATATTATATGAGATATTTACATATAGAATATTATTTTAATAAAAGAGAATATATAAAAGAATAATATATGAGAAAAAAACTATTATTAATTATAATAGTGGCAACAGCATTGTTATTAAGCTGCAGCAATAAAAAACAACAGGAGCAGAATACAGCTATGCATCATCATCTAATGAAACAAATAATAACAAAACTAACACAGAAATAAATAACAATAAAGAAGATATTATAAAACATGAAGGCACTTGGAATGGAAGACTAAAATCTGATAACACTCTTGAATATTTAACTTGGAAATTTGTAATAAAAAATGATGCTTCTATAGATGTATATATATCAGGCTCTAGTTACCCAGAACCTAGCTTATCTTTTGATAAAATTAATAATCTGAAAGAAAACACTTTAGAGTTCACTATAATTGATGATTATACTTCTTATAAAACAATATCTACTTTCAATGCTGATAATTCTAGTGCAGATGTTGTTGTTGAAGTTAGTTTTACAGATGAAGAAAATCCAACTCCTGTATATTATAGAGGCACTATGACAAAAAAATAAATTAAAAATAATATAAAATCAAGGCTTAAAATTATAAAAACTTTGTTTAACTATATGCATAAAAAATTAATCGGAGTAATGTTTTATGCATACCAAAATATATTCGGAAGCTCTTTATGGTATAGAAGGCATACCAATAACTATAGAAGTAAATATATCCGAAGGCTTGCCAAAGTTTGATGTGGTTGGGTTGCCAGACCAAGCAGTTAATGAGGCAAAAGAGAGAGTAATTGCTGCAATAAACAACAGCGACAGATTTTTCCCGCCAAAGAGAATAACCATAAATTTAGCACCAGCAGATATAAAAAAAACAGGAAGCATGTATGATTTAGCTTTTGCTTTGGGTATACTATCATCTAGTGCTCAGTTGTTTTTTTCTGATTTTATGAATAACACTATAATACTTGGTGAATTAGCGTTAGACGGAAGTGTGAGAGAAGTAAAGGGAATATTCTCTATGCTTTTAAATGCCAAAGAATTGGGAATAAAAAATGCAATTATACCTTTTAATAATATGGAAGAAGCTAACATTATTGAAGGCCTTAATTTATACCCTGTAAAAACACTTAAAGAAGCAATGGAAGTTTCTGAAGGCAAAAAAGAAGCTATAATATCTAAAGGTAATTTTAATTTTACATCAGACAATAATGAAGCTGTGGATTTTTCTGAAGTAAAGGGTCAGGAATATGCTAAGCGTGCTGCAATGATAGCTGCTGCTGGAGGACATAACTTTATAATGATAGGGTCCCCTGGCTGCGGTAAAACATTAATAGCAAAAAGAATACCCACAATACTACCTCCACTCACTTTTGAAGAGGCTATTGAGGTAACAAAAATATATTCTTCTTATGGGCTATTATCAAAAAATATGCCAATAGTAAAAAAACGCCCCTTTAGAATACCACATCATACTTCTTCTCATGTAAGTTTAGTAGGAGGAGGAAGAAATATAAAAGCAGGAGAGATTACTTTAGCTCATAATGGGGTGTTATTTCTTGATGAGTTTGTGGAGTTTCAAAGCTCAGCACTTCAAACATTAAGAGAGCCTATGGAAGAGAAAATTATTACAATAAGCAGAGCCAACGGAAGCATATCTTTTCCTGCTAATTTTACTTTAGTTGCTGCTATGAACCCTTGCCCTTGCGGTTATTATGGTGATGAAAAACATACTTGCAGATGCTCTGAAATAGCTAGAAAAAAATATATTGCAAAATTATCAGGTCCTATACTTGATAGAATAGATATATCAATAGAAGTACGTGGTATAGATTATGATAAAATGATTTCAAAAGCTGACGGAGAAAGTTCTTCTTCTATGCGTAAAATAGTTACTGATGCAAGAAAAATACAAGAAAAACGATTTAGAGAAAATGGACTTAAAATATTTTCAAACTCATCTATGGGTATAAAAGATATTGAGAAGTTTTGTATATTAGACAGCAAAGCTAAAAATATATTAAATATGGCAATGCAAAAGTTTTCAATGAGTGCAAGAAGCTATAATAAAATACTTAAAGTTTCAAGAACTATAGCTGACATAGAAAATAAAGAGATAATAGAAACCTCACATATAACAGAAGCTTTGCAGTATAGATTTAATCTAAACTAATAATTTAAATATTAAACTATTTTTAAATTAAATAGTTTAATATTATTAAGTATTTTATATATTATTTTTTTTCAAATAAGTTATTACTTCATCTACAAAAATCTTATCTCTAAAAGCAATGTGCTCTAATAACCAATCTTTTAAATATTTTAAAAATTTATTAGCAACAAAAGGCTGACCCTCTTCATATTTTCTAATTTGATTAACTAATTCCATACAAAAGTTTTTATGCATAGCCTTATGATTTTCAGCATCAGAATAATTGATTAAATCCATAATCTTTTCTTCTGTTTTAAAATGATATTGCGTATAATCAATGCACTTCTTAACTGCCTTAATAAAAGCACCATTAGTGTCATTGCTATTATTAATTGTGCTTAAATAAAGTTCATTAATGATGTTTACAAGTTCTTTGTGTTGGCTATCTATAATTTTATGCTTAGTTTCATATATAGGACGCCATTTTATAAATAACTCAGAATCCTTTTCTTCTTCTACAATATCAATATTTTTTTCAGTATCGTTCATAAATCTCATTCCCTCCTAATTATAATATATATAATCAACAATTATTATAATATATATCTGCTAATATCTCTATTTTCTTCTATATCTTTTACAGCCTCCTTAACATTATCGGAAGTTATTTTTATAAATTCTCCACTATGCTCATCTGCACTAAAAGAAATTTCTTCAAAAACTTTCTCCATAATAGTATAAAGTCTTCTAGCTCCAATATTTTCAACATTAGTATTAATATTATAAGCCAAATCAGCTATTTTCTCTAAAGCCTCATCTTCAAACTCTATAGTAACACCCTCAGTTTTAAGTAATTCCTGATACTGTTTAGTAATAGCATTCTTAGGATTAATAAGTATATCTTTAAAATCTTCTTTTGATAATGCCTTTAATTCAACTCTAATAGGAAATCTACCCTGCAATTCTGGTATTAAATCAGAAGGTTTATTAACATGAAAAGCACCAGCCGCTATAAAAAGTATATGGTCAGTTTTTATAGGACCATACTTAGTATTAACTGTTGTACCTTCAACTATAGGAAGCAAATCCCTCTGTACACCATGACGTGCAACATCGGCACTGTCTGTTTTATTTCCGCTAGCAATCTTGTCTATCTCATCTAAAAATATTATACCCATATTTTCAGCTAAAGATAAAGCATCAGCAGTAACTTTCTCCATATCTATTAAACTTTCAGACGCCTCATTTATAAGATATTTCTTAGCCTCTTTTACTCTTAATTTTTTATTTTTTTTATTTTGAGGCATAATGCTTCCAACCATAGACTGAATCATATCATTCTCTTCAAATCCCATTCCAGGTATGATGCCAAACATTCTGCCCTGACTAGATGATATTTTTATTTCAACATAGCTCTCATCAAAATCCCCATTAGCTATGCGTTTTTTTATCTGTTCTTTAGCATTCTTTTTCTTTTCAGCCTCTTCATCAGATATTATTTCATTGTCTTCTTTTTTTACAGATGGAAGTAAAAGTTTAGCAAGTTTATCCAAAGCAATATCAGTAGCCTCTTTTTCAACCTCTTTCATCATAGAAGTTTTAAGCTCAAATATAGCCGCATTAACTAAATCTCTAACCATGCTCTCAACATCTCTTCCCACATATCCAACTTCAGTATATTTAGTAGCCTCAACTTTAATAAAAGGAGCATTAACTAATTTAGCAAGCCTTCTCGCAATCTCAGTCTTACCAACCCCAGTAGGTCCTATTAATATAATATTTTTAGGAGCAACTTCATCTTTTAACTCCTCAGGTAAATGACGTCTTCTATATCTATTTCTTAAAGCTATAGCCACAGAACGTTTAGCCTCAGTTTGACCTATTATATATTGGTCTAAAGCTTCAACAATTCTTCTAGGTGTAAGCTCACTTTCTAATTTTGCATCAAATGACATAATCTATTCTATTACCTCCAAAGAAATATTACTATTGGTATATATACATATTTGTGAAGCAATTTCCAAAGACTTTCTGGCTATCTCTTTAGCAGAAAGATTAGTATTTTCACTCAAAGCCATAGCAGCAGCCTTAGCATATTGTCCGCCGCTTCCAATAGCAAGTATATTATTCTCACTCTCTATAACATCACCATTACCAGATAAAAGCAACATTTTCTCTTTGCTAGCAACTATAATAAGTGCCTGTAAATTTCTAAGCATCTTATCAGTTCTCCACTCACGAGCAAGCTCAACAGCAGCACGTGTCAAATCACCCGAAAACTCCTGAAGCTTTTTTTCAAACTTTTCAAACAATGTAAAAGCATCGGCAGTAGAACCAGCAAAACCTGATATTACCTTACCCCCGTATAATTTTCTTAATTTAACAGCATTAGGCTTCATCACTGTTTCACCTAAAGTAACCTGTCCGTCTCCAGCTATAGCAGTAACACCATCTCTGCATACCGCACATATAGTAGTGCCTTTAAACATATACTATCCTCTTTAAACAAAGTATTACTATATATTTTAATATATATTCTATTCTAATGCAAATTTTTTTAATAATCTAACAATAATTATATATAGTTATATTATAAATATACTCAAAGAAATAGTTTTGTCAATTTATGTATTTTTGTAAATGTGTTATTTTTCTTAAAATAGATATATTGAGTTTTTAAGTATATAGCACCAAACAATTATATTTAGTAATATGAGTATTTTTATTCAACTTTTTCTTTTTCCCGTAGCTTACGCTCTGCAGACTTCGTCAAAGAACCAAAAAGTGCAAAT
>NZ_SRZM01000179.1 GCF_019402445.1 Brachyspira pilosicoli | reverse complement strand
ACTTCGTCAAAGAACCAAAAAGTGCAAATGTTTTAGCTTTATGGCTTTGGAATATATTAAGTATAAAATAGTACTTATATTTTAGATTAAATAAGTGCAGTCCTTTTGCTTCTTTGGGCCACCAAAAGAAGTGGGGTGCTGCAAGGTGTATACTTTCTTAATGGCAAAGCCCTGCAAATATTTTTTTATATTAATATAAATTGTAAGTAAGAAGTAATATTAAATTCTAAACTAAAATATATTTATTCAAATAACAGAAATAAAAACTAATTTTTTAATAAAAGTTATTTACTATTAATGCACTTGTTTTTTATCTCTAAAAAATATAGAATAAATTAATTATTTTTCATTCTAAAGGAAACCATAACATGCCAGCTAATATACTTGATGTAAGAGAATTATCAAAAAGCATAAGAGCAGAAATTAAAGAGAAGGTTGCTTTACTAAACAAGAAACCTAGAATAGATTTTGTTTATTTTGATGATGATAAATCTACAGAGTTATATTTTACGCATGCAAAGAAAATGGCAGAGAATGCTGGAATGATAGGAGAGCTTCATAAGTTAGGCATAAATACAACAGAAAAAGATTTTATCACTCTAATAGAATATTTAAACGAAGAGAAAGATATTAGCGGTATAATGCTTCAAATGCCTTTGCCTAAGCATATAAGAAGAGAATTAGTTTACGAAACTATATCTACAAAAAAAGATATTGATGCAATAAGCAATTTAAATCTTGGTAGGATTTTAACATCTAATGATGAATTAATTCCTTGCACTGTAAAGAGTGTAATGACAATACTTGAGCATTATAAAGTTAAAATAGAAGGTGCTAATGCTGTAGTTGTTGGAAGGAGTGAGATAGTTGGAAAGCCTCTTGCTTTATCACTTTTAAATAAGTCTGCTACTGTTACAATAGCTCATTCAAAAACTAAAGATTTAAAAAGTGTTTGTAAGAATGCTGATATATTATGCGTGTCTATTGGAAAGGCAGAGTTTATTGACGCTGAATATATAAAAGAGAATGCTGTTGTTATAGATATAGGAATCAATGTTCTTGAAGATGGTTCTATTAAGGGAGATGTAAAGTTTGATGAGGCAGTTAATATTTCATCTATGATAACACCTGTACCTAATGGCGTTGGAAGTTTAACGACAACAATGCTTCTTTCAAATTTGCTTTACTTGCATATGAAGTATAATAATAATTAAATTTATTGAAAAAATAAAATTATATTTTGTTTTATATTTGCCTTTTCCCCTGCAAAGCGTATCCATAGGGTAAGCCCACACTTATTTTACGACCGTAGAAAGTGCCTTCGATATTGCCACAAAGAAGCAAAAGAACTTCATTTTTATTATAAATTTTATAATTTAATAGTATATTAAAAGGCACTCCCCCGCACGTCTAAGAAGTTATAATTAAAGCATAGCATTA
>NZ_SRZM01000178.1 GCF_019402445.1 Brachyspira pilosicoli | reverse complement strand
CTTATCAACATTATAAACAACTTATCAACATAATTTATAAATGAATTCAATTATTAAATTTATAAAATTTGAATTCAATTTATAAAGTATTGGATAGAGATACTATATTAATATAATATATTTTAAATTTTAAAAATTTATTGTTATTATTATAGCGTTAATATGTTGATAACTTTTATATATAAGAAGAAACTAAAAAAAATCTTTTATAACATGTTGATAAGTTATTTATTATAAACAAATATTTAATTTCCTAAATTTCATAAATTCAAAAATAAAATTTATAAAAAATTTATTTTAAAATTTAGTTAGTAAGTTGATAATTATTATGCACTTATTAACAGTTTATCAACAATTCTTATAATCACTTATATTTTATACATAGATTATATAAGAAAATAACATATCTGGAGAGAATATGTCATATAATTTTAAGTTAATTGTAAGAAATGGGCATAATGAAGAAATTTTGGATTTAATAGATTTAAGTTCACAGATAAAATTATCAGATATAAAACTAGACTTAAAAACAATAGAAGGCAATAAATACACATCAATAAAATCTGGTATAGGGATAATATCATCAGGAAGAAAACTTGATTTTGCAATACCTATTTTTGAATATAAAGATAATTTAGGAAAATGGGTAAAAATAGAATCTCAATATACAAAATATACAACTATGATTCTTTCAAATAACTCAAATAGATATTTTATAAGAATAGAGTTTGAAAATGAGATTTATGAGGCAGAATATATAATGACTTCTGTTGGAGGATATACTGTAAAATATATAAATAATTTAGGTGTTATAAATATTTCTCTTGAATCTTTAGATAAAACTTTTTTAAGGCAAAAAGAAGACACTTACAAATTAAACATTACAAATGAAAGTAAACAAGATATATATTATAAATCTTTGAGTTTGGTGCCTACTGCTGTTTCATTTAGTTTAGAATTTAATAATATAATTGGAGATGAATTATATTTCTTATTTGCAAACAAGCAAAACTTTGGAATAGAGGCAAACATAAAAAATATAAATTCTGAGAGATGCATAGTTGATTTTAACGGTGAAGTTTTAAAAGTAAATGGCATTATATATGATTATAAAGGTATAAGACCAGAGCTTAATGTTGGGGATAATGTATTTTATTTAGACACCAATCAAACTTGCACAAATGCTTATATAAGATATAGAAGGGGTGTTTTAATATGATTATGCCTTATCATTTTTTAAGCGGTATATACAAAATTCCTCCAAGTGAGTATAAAAAATTTGAAGAAATAGGAAGCTATATAAAAATAATTCCCTACTATAATAATAAATATTATAGAGAAAGAGAGATAATATATACAGAAAATTTTTACAAGGCCTATGAGTTTAATTTAAATAAAAGAGGCGGAAGTTCTGGCAAAATAAGTTTTAATATTCCATTAGACAATATAAATATAAATGACAAAGTAGAATATTTTTTAAATGGCAATAAAAAGTTTGTTGGCTATATTGAAAGCATTGATAATTCTGGTTTAAATGTTACAGTTATACCTATATGGGGAAGGCTTCTTCATCAGTATATACAAGGGGATTTAATTTTAGAATCTACCAAAGGAGTTCTTGATATAGTTTTATCTCTTAGAGAAAAAATAGAAGAGATGGGCATAATTTTTGATGAGAAAAACATTGATTTAAATAATGACAAACAAATAACAATGTCTTTTAGCGGAAAGAATGTTTCTGATATACTTGATGAGGTAGAAGAGAATATATCAAAAAGTTACTCTTGGGGCGTTGATATAAATAATACATTTTATTTTAAAGAGTTTTCTAATATTCCAACTAAAAAGATTAATTGGCATAATAATCATTTTTCAGAGAGCGAATATACAGAAGATTCTTCAGATTTAGTAAGCAGATATATAATAAAAATGAAAGACAGCATCACAGATGAAAATGGAGAGCCTAAAGAAGTTTATAGAGCTCTTCCAAAGATAGTTGGTGCAGATAAACTATATCCTGCCATACCATTAGAAAAAGAGATAGGTATAAAAACAGATATTTTTGAACTTAATTATAAGCTTGAAAATTATGACCTTGCCTATGAATATGCTTATCAGTTTTTAACCAATCAAGAGAAAAAAGAAACTGTTCAGCTAAAAAACATAAATTGCAATTTAACAGATATTAATATAAATGAATGTGTAGAATGTATATTAAAACCTACAAACAATTTTTATAAAATAATAGATTTCAATGATTTCACAATTATAGAAAGCCATTTAAATGAAGTTTACTCAAGCGATATAATAGATATTGATAATGAAATAGAGACAAGAAAATACCCTAATTACAAACAGCAAAACAGTGTGAAACTTTCTGATATAGATAAGTATTATAAAGATGTTTGTAATCATGTTTATAATATTACAAAGATAGCTATATTTTTTTCTGATGGTTTGGAAGATAAAGAAAGTAATGTTAGTACATTGTTTCAGGTTGAAGACGGAGAGTATACGCAAAGAAAATATTGCAAAAATGGTTTTGCTTTATTTGATGTTTCAGGATATGACAAAAGAAATATTATAATAACATCAGAGAGAAGCAATATACTTTATGAGAAGTTTATATGTTTTTTTGACTGTGGTTCTAAGACAGTAGAGATGAATGTGAGAAGCATTAATTATAAGTTTGAAAACAATCATTTAACAGTTGATGCAGAGTTATCAAAGATGAATGTAAAACGCACTAATTATTTATATGACCAAGAAGAGCGAAGAAAGAAATTGGAGAGTCTTTTAACCTATTCTGAGAGCTAATTCATAAATTATTAATTCTTTAATTAATAATTTATTTCTGTATATTAATATAATATTCTTTAGATATATCATAATATCTAAATTTAAGCTAAATGCAGTCTTTTTGGTTCTTTGTGTCAACAAAAGAACTGGGGGTGCGTACCCTAAGGGCATGCTTCGCAAGGGGCTAGTCCCCGCAAGTAATCAATATTAATTATATTATTCTATTATTTTAAAAAATTTATCTTAAGGAAATTTTATGTCGTCAGGAACTATATTAAATTATTTCGGGCTTGCAAATACCTATAATCCATTTACAGATGAGAATGCATTACAAGAGGTTCATGATTTAGATTTCGATATACCTCTTTTAAGCCCATTCAAAAATGCTGATTATGTTGCAGTAAGCACAGGCCTTTTAACTACTTCACTTTCTTTTTTGAATGATTCCATACTTCAAGTAATAGACCCCAACACAAATAAAAAAATAGCAGATTTAAATCCTATAATAGGAGATATTGGAAATGATAAATACACGCCTAAAGAAAATGAAGTTTTTTGGTTTAACAAAGAAGGTTTAAGAGGTACTTATTTTTTAAACTCAATTTATGCAGGTAAAAAATTTAGAATAGCAAGCGGAAGATATATAACAACTTCAATAACAAGTGCCGTTCTTAATGATATGTTTGAAAGAACTATTGGAGTGCCTTCATATATTGAGGATATAAACAATAAAATAGAAAGCATTCAGAATAATTCTACTTTCGTATTAAAAGAAGTTATAACAAAAACAGGAGAAGGCAATCAAAATTGGGCATTGAATTGGAGGGAAGATTTAGAGTATTTACAAGTATGCGGAATAGTTGAAGGGGACACTAATGCCCTTATAAGCTTATCTTCATTTGGACTTTTTAGTGATATTTCTGATAGTGTACCTTTGATAGGCTATTTTGGAAGTTACGCGAGCTATAAATATTTTGGAGGCGAGTTTCAAAAAAACATAATAGGTAATTTCAGCGGGCTTCCAAATTTAATGAGCTTTCCTATTTTGGAAGATAAAAAACCAGTATTGGCTCTAAAGAATAATGGTAGTAATAGTATAAAAGCCACATTATATTTTTTGGTACGCAACAAATAAAAGTTTCTATAAAAGTTTATAAGCTTGTCGTATAGGATTCATAAAAAGTTCAAATGTTATAGATTAATATTAAAAAAACATGAAGATAAAAAATGTAGCCTTTTTGGTTCTTTGCGGCTGCAAAAGAACTGGGGTGTGGGGCGAAGCCCTGCAAATAATTAAAATTAAAAATATGATTTTTACAAACTTAAAAATTTTCAATATACAACTTAACAATTATATGTTGTCATATTTGCATTTTGGCTATGATTCACAAAGAACTAGCTTTTTATATTAATTCTTTTCAATATGTTTTGAAACAAATCTGTAAATAATAAACAATCATAATAAAAAATTTGGAGTAAATCTATATGTTTCTTAATGAAAATAATTTACAAGCTCCTTTTCAATACAAGATAAGCGAGAATAGTTTTAAATTAGAAAAAATAAATAATTCATTGCAATTAAGTGAGGATAACAGTCAGATAAAAGTTTTTGAAGGCGAGAGATTATTTTGTGTTGATATAGGATACGGTATAAATGGTGCTTTAGAAGAAATGGAGTTTATTTTAAATGGTGTTAGGGTGTATCCTGTTTTATTAGATGATATTAATTGTATTAGAGAATTGCAAGAAGTAGAAGAAAATAAAATATACTTAATAAAAAATGACATTAACTTTAAGAGTATAATTTTTTTGTCAGTAGCTCATTTAAATAAAGAATTTGAGTATTCCATTACAGCTTATAATACAACATTAAGCTCTTGGATGTTTGATTATATAGCAAAAAAGATTAATAGTCTTGATACTGATTACCCTATAAAAAATTATTATAATAAAATAAATTATAAAATAAATGATATTATAAAACACAATGGCTATTTGTATAAAGTAGACAAAGATTTTTTAAGTGATGATTCTTATTATTATTTAAAATCTAATTGCTCTCTTCTTACACCATTTAAGAGTTTAGAAATTGGAAGCAATTATAATGCAGGGGATATTTTAGAGTGTGAAAATAATTTTTTTGTAGTAAGTAAAAATTTTATTTATAGTGAAAAAAATGATATATATGATTTTATTAAGCCTCTAATTGAAATAATAAATTGGTTTGATGGAATTAAAAAGCTTTATAAAAATCAAATAATAATAAAGAATGGAATTTTTTATTTGGTTTTGGACTATGTAGAAAATCCTATATGGAATAATTTAATAAGAGATAACAAAATAGAAATATTGTCAAAAGCTTCTAATATATTTTATGATGACAGCAACACTTCTTTTGGAGGCGATACAAATAATGTTCAGCTTGCCATAGAAAAACTAAAAGTAGATTTAGAAAATAAACTTCCAACGGGAGGTTCAAATCTAGCAAGCAATATTTTGTATGATAATTCTAAAACTAATTTATTATATAAAACAGATGAATATGATTTTCCTCAATTTAAAAATACTATACCAGAATCTATTAATTTATTGCTTAATGATGGTATAAAAGATTATCCTGCATCTATTATAAAGCAAGAAGATGGAAGTTATTTATTGAATGCTAATTTAACTAATATTGAATCTTTTTACGGAACAAAAGCAATATCATTAGTAATAAAAAGTATAGAAACTTTTATAGAAAGTATTGAAGTATTAAATATAATAAATGTATTTTGGAAAGTCGTATCTAGTGATGAATGGACTATTAATGATGGCGATATATTTATAGAAGGAATAAGTGATTCTCTACAATTTGAGTTTTTACAAAATAGTTTAGTTATATCAAAAACAGATTTAAGTGATTTTGAAAATAAACCGTATAACATTATATTAAATATAAAAAATAGACAATTAAAAAATACAGATACTTATTTTTTAGGAATAGGAAGTTATATAAATACAAATTTTTTATCTTATTTGAATCTTCAAAATAATAATGGGGCTATAAAATTAGTTGGTGCTATAATTGGTAGTGGTTCTGCTACAGGAGCTTTTAGTACATCCTCATATAGTTTTTCAAATACATTATCAAATTATTTTAATTTAGTACCACAAGGAAATTATGCAAATACAAACGAAATTATATCAAGTACAGGAAAAGCAGTAAAATATTATTTTACTCAAAATGCTTCAAATACAAATGCTGTTGATTTAATTATAGCTTATCAAGACGAAAGTCAAATAAATCATGATGATATATTTACTTTAAATCTTACACCTGATAAAAACTCTTCTCTTAATCCTATTTACAAAAATGTTACTGATGTTCAGAAATTAGGTGAAGCTTTAAATGAAAAAGATATTAATTTACAAAATCAAATAAATATATTACTAAAAAGATATATGATACCACCTCAATTTATACAAGTATCAGAATCAAACGGTACTTTTGATAATAATAAATCTCCTGCTGCTTGGTATAAAAATATGTATGGTATAACTACTGTTTGGTCCTTAGTATATAATGGAGACGGTATTATTTTAAGAACAGAGGGAGGCTTATCTAACGACAGAAGAAACAATGGTATTCAGGAAGATGCTGGAAGGAACATTACAGGAGGATTGGGATATCATACAGGATATGGATTAAGTGCTTGGGGTGTATTTGTATGGGAAAGAATAAGACAAGAAGGAAATTTCAATCCAGGTAATACTTCAGATATTGGAAAAGCTGATATAGATTTAAGTCGTGCTTATACTACTGCTAATGAGTTTAGAATGAGAAATAGATTAATGAGAATATATATATTAGAAAGTATAGAAGGAATAAGAATATAGGATTTATAAAATGTTATTTATAATTTACAACAAAAACAATAATAAGATTACTAATATTAAAGAAGCTATAAACAAAGATGATATTATATTATCTAAAGATGAGGCTATATTTGAAAATAAGAATATAAAAGATTTTAGCCAAACGGACATAAGAGCTTATAATAAGGACGGTTCTGTTAAAAGTTTAGATGAGCAACTAAAAGAAAAAATAATAACTCTTAAAGACAATGAAATAATAGATGAGGGCATAATTAGAGAACTCAATAAAAATTATGAAGATGATTATATTGTAATGATTGAAAGAGGACTAGAAGAGTTAGATAAAAATAAAAAGATAGTAGAAGAAAACGGTAAAAAATATATTACAGAAAAGTCTGTAGAAGAGAAATATAACAATGGTTTAATCATAGCAGAAGAGTATAACGAATATATTATACAGCAAAGGCAAAGTCAATATAGTCAAAATCTTGACAATACCAGAGCCGAACTTTTAGACGATGTGCTTAATGGTTTTGCTTCTCAAGGCTTATTGAATGAAAGTCAAATTAGTATATTAAATAGTTTACTAGATACTAGGTCTAACATAAAAGCCCAGTACAAAAAAATATTATGAGGTGTAATAATGATAGATATAAAAAAATATTTAACTGCTCTTAATATAGATTTATCTTGGGAGAGTGTACTAAAAAAATATTTACTTGCCTATAACATTACAAAAGAAAAAGATATAAAGATGTTTTTGTCTCAAACAAGTCATGAGAGTTTAAGTTATAAAAGACTTGAGGAGAGTTTCAAATATAGACCAGAAGTTTTAATAAAAGTTTTTCCAAAATACTTTAATACTCTTGAAGAGGCAAAAGATATTTTATCTAGAGGAGATGAAGCTCTTGCAAATAGAGTATACGGAGGAAGGCTTGGAAATAATTTTGATGAAGGATATAAATACAGAGGAAGAGGTATAATACAGCTTACAGGAAAAAGTAATTATATTTATTATGGAAGGCTTCTTAATATTGATTTGGTTAATAATCCTGATTGGCTTTTAGATAGAAATATTGCTGTTAATGTAGCTTGCTGTTATTGGATAAACAGAGGGCTTTTGGGTATTGATGATATAAGAAAAGTAACTAAAAAAATTAACGGCGGATACAATGGATTAGAAGATAGAATTAAAAGATATAAAAAAATAGAAAATCTATAAAAAGGCATTTTATGAATAATAGTTTGGATAAAAAAATATTTAATTATAATAAAACCTATAATAAAAAAAACTATTTTGAAAATAGATTAACTCAAATAGAAACAATAGTAGGCATAAATAATAACGGAACTCCAAATGGAAATGGGATTATTAATATGCTTGAATGTTTTAATAGAGATATGAATGAAAATAAAGAAAACTTAAAAGACATACATAAGGATATTAATAATATAAAGTTTAAATTAGGGGAATTGGAATATATATTAAAAGAGCATCAAAACACAAGAAGCTTTATAGAAAAAGAAATCTCTTCAACTAAAATTGACATTAAAGAAATAAAATCTGTATTACAAGACAGCATTACAACAAAGAGTATAGTAAAGATAAAAAATATAATAATAGGACTTGGAGCTGTAATAGTTGCATTAAGTACAATTATAGGTAGCATAGTATTTTTTGCAAATAAGTTAGGGTGATAGCTATGAATAATAAAAGTTTAAATAAAAAGATAGATGAAATATTTTCTTCAAAAGGCATTGGAAAAAAATTAAGCCTTATTACAAAATTTATTACTTTTACAATCGGCATAATAATATATTGCTATGTTGTTTATTTTAATAAGACAATACCTAGTAAAGAAGCAAGTATATCTATAATAATATTTATGCTAGGATGTTCTTCTGTGATGTATGGGGTGGATTTGAGTTTGATAATAAGGAATATTAAAGGTGATAACAGTAATAAAAATTCTAACAAATAAAAATACTTATATAATTTTGTTTGTATTGATTGTTTGCTCTTATATTTTATTTTTAAATTTAAGTTTGCAAAGTAAAAATAAAAAGATAGATGATTTAAAAATAGAAATAGATTCTCTTAATAACAGCAATTCTTTTTTATATAAAGATTTAATATTTAAAGAAAAACAAATTAGTATAATAAAAAGTTTTTCAAATAGCACAGCACTTATTAACAAAATGACTAATGAGGTTTTGGATAATGAAACTAAATATATTGTTGATACAATTAAGAAAGATTTTTATAGTTCTTTTAATTAGTTTATTAATTAATTTATTTTTTTTATCTTGCAATAGTATAAATAATAATGTTTGTGATTTAACTACGCCTCCTTCAATATACATTATAAGAGATGCTAAAACAAAAAAGGATTTATTAAAAAATTACAAAGATGCCACCATCAAAATTTCTCATTGGCAGAATTGGTATAATATACAAGTTGGAAGTAATTATTTTTATTATAGCAATTCAAACTGATTAGGCATCAGATTAAATTTATTATACTATTTTTAATATATATTTATAATACATAAATCTAAAAACACTTGCACTTTTTGCAACTTTTTGCTGCGGGAAAAAGTTGGATAAAATAAAAACTTATATGGCAAAATATAGTTATTTTCTATACACTTTCCGCACGGTTGAAAATATTTTATTCATAATAAAAATTATAATTTTCATTTTATTATATTTTTTATTTTGTCTAGCGTGCGGCAAATGTTTCCTTATAATCACTTATATTTTTTATATATATTATAAAGTATTAAAAAACGGAGAATAAAAAATGCTTGAGAATAATGATACTCAAAACAATCAAACCGTAATAGAGAAAATAATAGAGAGCTATGATACAAAATTAAAAGATAAGACTTTAGAGATAGAAAAACTAAATGAAGAGCTTAATAAAATATCTACAAACAATTATTATAATGGAGTTCCAGATTTGCACTCTAATAGAGGAGATTTTAGCGATGATTTTTCTTTTCCAAGCAAGTGGGCTTTAACTTGTAAAAGAATGGAGAACTCTATTTATTTAGAGCCAATACTTCAATTTTATAGGGGGATTTTTAATTCTTTTAATTATGAATTAGAAAAGACTGATGAATATTTTGAGAGTGCAAAGGTAAGAAGTGCTTATAACTTTATAGATAAACAATTTAAAAGAGCTGGAGGGCTTAAGAGTTTAATAGTTAATGCTGCTTATAATTCTTTGGTTTATGGTTTTTGTTTTTTTACTCCGAAGCTAGAAGTTTTGTCTGCAAAGAATTATGGATTTAAGGGTAAGCTTGATGGTTTAAGAGGTTTTAAGTTTTATGATGTTTCTTCTATAAATAGTTTTAATTTATCAAAAGAGGACATTGACGAGATTGAATCTATAAGCATAGTAAATAAAAATAATTCTACTATTACAAATATAAATTTTGATTTAGCAATAGCAGGTTATTCTACTTATGGAGATGTTACAGGCGATGTAATAGGAAAGCCTTTTTTGTATAGTGCTTATTCGCTTTGGCAGGTGCTTGAATCTATGGATAATAGTTTTAATAGGAACTTAAAAAATATAGGTGAGCATAGTTTTAATTTTGTGTCAAATTGTGAGCTTAATGACAGTAAGAGAAAAGAGGTTGAGAGAGAGATAAGAAATTTTGTTAATAACGGCGGCGGAATATTTATTTCAAAATATGGAAAGATAGAGAAGATTGAGAGTATAGATGCTAATGAATGGTATAGCTTTAGGGATAGTATGCTCTCTACACTTTTTAAAAATAAGGGAGTAGACATTAAAGCATTAGGTTTAAACAAAGGTGCAACAAAAAATTTAGCTGACCTCACTCAAGCAAACGCCTTACTTATGGCAAGCGATATTGTGGAAGGCATCATCAATAATATAAATGACAGTTTTATGAAGAGATATTTTGATTTGAATTTTAAGAGTTTAAGGCTATTAGGAGAATGCGATTATTTTAGGATTAGGCATTCAGTAAATAAAGATTAATAATATATATGTTTATATTTATATACAGTTGTTAATAATTTGAATTTTTATATACTATAATAATATGTAATATATTTATTTTTTGTAAAAAATTTACAATAAATAAAAAAATTATTTTAGGAGGCATTTATGGCAGTTAAACTTTTTAATAAAGAAGATTTGCAAAAATGCACTACAAAAGATGAGGTAGAAGCATATTTTGATTCTTTGGGTATAGAAAAAGATGATTATGAAACAAAAATAGATGCTCTCACAAAAGCATGCAATTCTAAAGCTATAAAGTATTTTGGAAATATATCATTAGAAAAAAAATATAATGA
>NZ_SRZM01000177.1 GCF_019402445.1 Brachyspira pilosicoli | reverse complement strand
GCACAAGCAACATCAGGAAGCAAACTATAAATACTTCCAGCATCAACTTCTACAATCTCTAAAGATAAAGGATTTTCTACTATATCAGCAACACTAGGAGAATCTCCTGCCTCTTCTCTTACTTTTATTAAACCAGCAGCCTCTAAAACCTTTAAAGCTCTTCCGCCATTTGATGGGTCATTAGGTATAGCTACTTTATCACCTTTTTTAACTTCTTTTACATCTGTAATATTTGTAGAATAAATATTCATAGCAGATATATAAGTGTCAGCAATAGCAGTTAAATCATAACCTTTATTAGACACTTCATCATTAAAATAAGCATAATGCTGAAAAGCGTTCAAATCAATCTCACCATCATTTAAAGCTTGATTTGGTATAGTGTAATCAGCAAAAGAAACTAATTCTACTTTAATGCCCTCTTCTGCTAACTTTTCTACTATAGGATTCCAAATTTGATAATCAGACTCTCCAGCAAATCCAACTTTTACTATATTGTTATTTGCATTAGATTTTCCGCCGCCACATGCACTAAAAGTAAAAATTAATGCTGCAAAAGATGCAACTAATAAAATTTTCTTCATTTATTAACTCCTTATTAAATTTTTTTAAAATTATTAAATAATTATTTTTATTTCCAAGCAGGTATATAAGCACCCTTAAAATCTTCAGCATAAACTTTTTCTACTTCAGCAGATTGATAGGCCTCTACTACCCTTTTATAAATCTCATTATCTTTATCGGAAGCCCTTGAAGCTATTAAGTTTATATACATATTATTGTCATAATTTTTAGGGTCATCTCTAAATATATAATCAGCACCCGGATTAAGACCAAAATCTAAAGCATAATTACAATTAATAACCGCACAAGCAACATCAGGAAGCAAACTATATAAACTGCCCGCATCAACCTCTATAATCTCTAAATTTAACGGATTTTCTATATCATTAACTGTAGGATTGTCTGGAGCATTATCTTTTAATTTTATTAAACCAGCAGCCTCCAAAACTTTTAAAGCCCTTCCTCCATTAGCAGGATCATTAGGTATAGCAACTTTATCTCCATTTTTAACCTCATTAACATTTGTAATATTATCAGAATAAATATTCATAGCAGATATATAAGTAACACCCAATATAGCTAAATCATAACCTTTAGTATTAACTTCATTGCTGTAGTATGCATGGTGCTGAAAAGCATCTAAATCTATATCACCGTCATTTAATGCCTGATTTGGTATAGTATAATCAGCAAAAGAAACTAATTCTACTTTAATTCCTTCATTTAATAATTTCTCTTGTACAGGCTTCCATATAGTTCTATCAGATTCACCAACATGTCCAATCTTCACTGTAATTAAATCTTTTTTATCATCATTATTTCCGCCGCAAGAAGCTAAAAACAAAGATAATGTGCAAAATAATAATAAAAACTTTTTCATTATATATCATTCCCCTTTATAAATAATTTAATTTTTTAAACAATTTAAATATTTTAGACAATAAAATTTTTTATCACATGGTAAGTGATAATTTATAATTTTTAGTCATAGTATCACAAGAAGCATCAAAAAGTTTTTTCTCTTCTTCATTCATTTTAAGTTCAATTATCTCTTCAACTCCATTAGCTCCCAAAACTGCAGGCACAGAAGCATAAACATCTTTTTGACCATACTCCCCGTTAAGATAAACTGAAACAGGTAAAACTCTATGCTCATCAGAAAGTATAGCCCTAGCAACCTCAGCAAGTGAAGTTCCTATTCCAAATTCGGTAGAACCTTTACCTAGTAAAACGTCCCAACCGCCTCTTCTTCCTTTATCAGCTAATTCTTTTAAATCTAATTTAGCATATTTTTCTTTGCCTTCTTTCATAAGTTCAAACAAAGGTTTTCCTGCTATAGTTACACAAGACCAAGCAACCATTTGGCTTTCACCATGTTCGCCTAATGCATAAGCATATACAGATTTTTGATCAACATTTATAGCCTCAGATATAGCACGTCTTAATCTGGCAGAGTCTAATGTTGTGCTTGTAGATATTATTCTTTTAGTGTCATAATTTAACTTGTTTTGTAAATAATGAGTAATAACATCAGCTGGATTAGAAATATTAATTATAATTCCATTAAACTTAGTCTTTTTAATATTAGCTACTATATCTTTCATAACTTCTACAGTAGCACCCAAAGTATCCATTCTAGTTTGATTTTCTTTAGGCAAAGGTCCAGCACATACAACCATTAAATCAGCATCATCAATGTCACTGTAATCTCCAGCTTTAACTTCAACTCTATGAGGAAGATAAACAGTAGCATCAAATATATCAAGAGCCTGAGCAAAAGCTTTTTTCTTGTCTATATCAATATAAATAATATCTTCAACTAAACCTTGAGCTGCTAAAGCATATCCTACATGAGAGCCTACATGACCAGCTCCTATAATAACAACTTTTCTATTTTTAATCATAATAAATCCTTTATATATAAAATATAACTTTTTTAATGTGTAGCTTTTTTTACTACAAAATTACCAAGTGCTTGTATTAATCCAACAAGTATTACAAGAAGTATCACAGAAACATAAATAATATCTAATTTGTTTCTATAGTATCCAGACTGTATAGCATAAGTACCAAGTCCGCCAGCACCAACAGCACCAGCCATAGCAGTAAGCCCTATTAAACTGATAGCAGTTATGGTGGTTCCTCTTGCTATAGGGGCAATACTTTCTTTTAAATAAACTCTAAATATTATAGCTATAGGAGAAGACCCCATTGATTGAGCAGCTTCTACTAAACCAGGATTTACTTCAGATAAAGCACTCTCCATCTGCCTAGCAAAAAAAGGAACAGTACCAAAAATCAAAGGCAATATAGCTCCCTTTACTCCAATAGCAGTACCCATTATAAATCTAGTTAAAGGTACAAGCATAGCAAGAAGTATTATAAAAGGTATAGCTCTAAAAAAGTTAATAACCTTACTAAGCACTTCATATATTATAACGTTTTGCATAATGCCGTATCTCTTAGTAACAATTAAAAGTATACCCAAAAATCCGCCCACAAAAAATGATATAACACCAGAATATAAAAGCATTATAAATGTTTGTATAATACTATCATAAAGTTTTGGTAAATCATTCATTACATTTGGTATTAATTTATTTAGAAACTCTAGCATCAGATATTACCTCCACATCAACATTTTTTTCTTTAAGAAAGTCTATAGCTTTATTTATTCCGCCAGTTTCTCTTTCATGCATTATAATAACAAGCCCTCCAAGTAAGCTCTCATCTATAAACTCAACATTTCCAAAAATAATATTAGCATCAACATTAAAAGCCCTAGATATATGAGAAATAAAAGCCTCTATTACTCCTCCCTTTTTATATCTAAGTCTTAATATACATTCATTTTCTTTTAATGATGTAATAGCATTTTTCTCTTCTACCAAATCATATATTTTAGAAAGATTTGAAGTAGTATCTATAAAATCTTGTGTTATTTTGTTTTTTGGAGCAGAAAATACATCAAAGATATTACCCTCTTCTATTAAATTACCAGCATTCATAACAGCAACTCTATGACATAATTCTTTAACAACGTTCATCTCATGTGTTATTACAACTATAGTAATTTTTAATTTCTCATTTAATTTTTTTAATAATTTAAGTATAGAACCTGTAGTTTGAGGGTCTAATGCACTAGTAGCTTCATCGCAAAGAAGTATATTAGGCTCATTGGCCAAAGCCCTAGCAATAGCTACTCTTTGTTTTTGTCCGCCGCTTAATTGTGATGGATAAGCATAAGCTTTCTCCTTTATATCAACAAGCTCAAGCAAATACATAACCTTATCTTCAACTTCTTTTTTTGAAAGTCCCCTATATCTTAAAGGATAAGCAACATTTTTAAATACATTTCTAGAACCAAATAAATTAAATTGCTGAAATATCATTCCTATCTTCTTTCTTTTCTCTCTTAGTTCTCTTTGAGATAAAGACATCATATCAACATTATCTATATAAACCTTTCCAGAAGTAGGTCTTTCAAGTAAATTAATACATCTTACAAGAGTGGATTTTCCAGCACCAGAAAAACCTATTATTCCATATATCTCGCCATCTTCTATTTTTATAGATACATTGTTTACAGCATTAAGCTGTTTATTGTTTGCTGTTGTAAATACTTTGCTAACATTTTCTATTACTATCATTATTATTCCAATTAAAATTTTATTCTATACATTATATAATTATATATATTTCTGTCAATAATAACTATGAAAACTATAATATAAAAAATCCGTTAAACTAATAAGCCTATAACTAGATTTCTCTAGCTATAGGCCTATTATTTATATACTATATTTTACCAGATCTCTTATTTAATTAATATCCCCTAGCTGATTCATCTTTCCATTTTTTAATAACTCTCTCAACCTCATCTCTGTCATAAGAAGTATTTTTTACTATCTCATCATATTTCCAACCCTGCTTATACATATTAATAATAATATTTTCTTTCTTATCATTAATCTTAGTAGTAGTCTTACTTCTCTTAGTTAAACTCTTGCCCGCATCATTAACATACTTCTCAGCATTGTCCAATAGAGTTTCTAAATAACGAACAAAGTATTCAGCTCTCTCAAGATTTTTTACTATATTGTTATCATAATCCTCATACTGCTTCTTCATATATTTTAAATTCTCTCTCTGATTTTGTATCTCTTCTATGATAACATTAAGCTCTTCCAACTTGCTAAAGAACTTCTGAACCTTTTCATCATTCTTATCTATCTTAGCCATCTCTCTGTCTAAAGCAAACATCTTGTCAGAGAACTCTCTTCTAGTATCTTCTATATCAAGCATAGCAGATTTAATAGTATCTATTTTTTGTAATATATCATCAGATTCATTGTCTGCCAAATTTACTTTTTCTAATATAGTATTAGCATGCTCTTCTTTATCATTGATAATAGCAAGTTTATTTTCTATCTGAGAAGCTATATCTATAACAACTTTTATACCCTCTTGAGTATTTTCTATCATAGAGTTGCTTTCTGCTATTTGTATAAACTTGTTTTGTACCTCTTCAGACATCTCTACAAGCATATTTACTTTCTCTTGAGTATCTTTCAAGCTTTCTTTCTCTTTTCTGATACTCTCAGCATAATCTAATATAGTGTTATGCATATTTTTAAGCTCTTCAAACTCAGACATAGTTTTATTCATATCATAAACTGTATTTTTAGTATCATTTACTAAAACGTCCAATTTAGCTACATCATCTTTAATAAAGTTAGCCATCTCTTCTGCTTTATCAAATACCTTTACAGTATCCATATACTTATCTATGTCTTTGCCTATTTTTTCTATTTGTATTTTTAATGTTTCATACTCACTGTTTATATCATAAGTTTTATCATCAAGCATTTTATCTATAGAGTTAACAACATCATTTAATTTTTCTGTTAAAGAATCTGTTCTTGAATCTAAATCTTTGAGTATAACATTAGTTTTATCTTCATACTTCAAATTAATATCTTCTAATCTAGCATCTATCTCACTAGAATATTTAGATATATCATCTTCTAAAGCAGATATAATATTTTTCATGCCAGCCAATCTCTCATCATAAATATCTAAATTCGAAGACTGAACCTTTAACATCTCCTCTTTAGCATTTTGTACATACTCTTTAGCATCATTCATAAGAAGTGATAAAGTCTGTTCCATATTAGAATTAAGTCTGTCTATATATTTATCATACTTATCATTAGCAGATTCTTCTATATTAGTAATATTCTCTTCAATAATGCTATTAGCCTCTTTAATCTTTTCATTAACAGCATCAGATATAGACTCTCTTAATTCCAACAATGAAATAGAAATATCTTCATACTGAGTTCTCAATTCATCAAATTGATTATTCTTATCCTCTAGAAGCTCATTTATTCTATTAGTAACATTATCAATTATAGAATCAAACTCTACAACTTTGCTGTCTAAAGAAGTTTTAGCGTTAGAAGAAAGCTCTTCAAGTCTAGATTTAAACTTATCACCCTCTTCCTCTATATCTTTAGAATACAACTCAATTTTATTTTGTAACTCTAATGCCTTCTCTTCAACTATAGCCTGAAGTTTTTCTATAGAAGGAGAGAACTCATTTTGTAAGTTATTCATCTTCTCTTCTACATCTTTTAATTTTTCTTTATTATCTTCTAAAGATTTGTTAAACTCTTCTTTGGCACTAACAGCCTTCTCTAAATCATCTAAAAGATTATCAACTGAAGAATGCATACTCTCTTTTGTTGATTCTAACTCACTATAAAGTGAATTAATTTTATCCTGCCATTCTTTATAAGTATTTTCAAATAAAGCTACAATATCTTCTTTGCTTCTCTCTTGTCTGTCAGAATAATACTTTTCTGTTTCAAGATACATATCTTTTAATTTTGTAATCTCTTCTTCATGCATAGTTTTTACTTCTTCTATGCTTCTCTCACTCTCTGAATTAACAGCACTTCTTAATTCACTTAAAAGCTCATCTTGATAAGAAGACATATTATCTCTTAATTCTTTAGCCGTATCATCTAATTTACTATTCATCAATTTGAAAGTTTCATCTATCTTATCATTAATAGTTATCTCTACCTCATCTATAGCCTGTTTAACATCATTGAATCTCTCAAACTTCTTCATCTCATTATTAACGAACTCATTTACAATTTTCATTATATGAGGAGTTAAATCATTAGTTTCTTTTAATATACTCTCATTAAATGAAGCAAGTAAATTATTAACAGCCTCTTTAGATTTGTCTAAATGTTCATTATTTTCATTAATAATTTTCTCTTCCATAGAAGATATATATTCTTCAACTTCTTTTATCTTTCTATTAAACTCTAATTCCTTCTCAGCTATTCTCTCTGCAGCATTATCTGAAGCCTCAATAACAGCAGATGTTAAACTATCTATTTTATTATTTATATTAACATCGCTAGTTTTTACCATCTCAATTAAAGCTTCTCTCTCTCTGCGAACATTTTCTATGTCTTGAGATATTAATTTCTGAGACTGACTTAATAATCTTATCTCATTTTCCTGCTCTTTCAAATTAACCTTAATAGTATCAACTATAGCATCTATTTCACTTTGAGCATTATCTATTCTCTCTATTATAGATTTTACTTTTTCATTTTCTATATCATCTATATGTTTTTTTACTTTTTCAACATTATCAGTAATATCTAATAATATATGAGAAGCACTCTCTTTAATATTATCAACTTCAGCCTCTATAGAATCTCTATAAAACTCTTTAATTTTTTCTGGCTCTGAATAAGCATCTTCAAAATGCTCTATTCTAGCTTCTATGCGTTTTCTAAAAGCTTCATTAGATTCTTCAAATACTTTAATAATATCATCTCTCAACTCTTCTGTCATATATTTGAAATCAGCTTCTATAGAGTCACCCTTAAAGTTTTCAAGAACATCTAATATCTCTTTTTTCTGTTCATCTATCAAAGAAATAGCATCATCTTTGCTTATTAAATCTAGAGAAACTTTTTTGTTTAGCTCATCTATATTGTCAATAATGCTTATTTTCTCATTATTCAAAACCTTCATAGCTTCATCTTGTTCTCTTATAAGCTCTAATATAGATTTTCTAAAATTAATAAACTCATTAATTAGTCTATTTCTATCGCTTTCCATACTATTTATAGCATCATCAGAGTATAAAGTACCTGTTTCATACTTTAATCTAATATCCTCTACTTCTAAAGCAATTCTCTCTCTCTCTTGTAATAGACTATTAGCCAATTCTTCTATAAATGAAAGTTTATTAGCAAACTCATCTCTAAAGTTAGAAATATCATTTGCTATATTATCTCTATAGCTATTAATATTGCCAACCACTTCTTCTTGAAGCATAGCAAAATTATTTCTAATATCAGCCTTTTGCTCCTCAGCAATATCTTCGAAATGACTTTCTTCTGATATCTTAGATTCTATGTCATCTCTAAGTGAAGCAAACTCTTCTCTCAAAGACATCTTTTCTTCAACAAATATATTGCTTATATCTTCCAAACTTGGAATATCTTTAAGTATTGATTCTTTTAAACTTGATAATTTGTTTTCAAAATCAACTTGTTCTTTTGATAAAATCTCAGCTATAACATCTGTAGGAGAATAGTTTTCTTCTAAGTCTTTTCTAAACTCCTCTATAGTTTTATTAATATTAGCTATCTCTTCATCAAATAATTTTGATACATAATCTTTATCTGAAATATTTGAAGATAATTTCTCTTTTGTATCATCTATAGAATCATCAATACTGCCTTTATACTCTGACATAAGCTCTTCAAACTTATCTAAAGAAACAGAATTATCTTTTAAACTTTCAAACTCTTTTCTTATATCATTTAAAGCATAATATAAATTAGCTTTTTCTTTATCAATTATCTCATTAAAGTTCTTTAAATATTCGTTTTTGAAGGCGTCTATTTTATCAGAGTTAGACATATATTCTACTCTAATAGCAGATTTGAAATTATCCAATTCTTCTATTAATTTATTTTTCTCTTCTTCAAACATATCAGCGAAGTTTTTATTGTTAGAAGTTAATATCTCATTTTTAAATCCTTCAAACTCATTAACTATATTGTTCTTCTCTGAAACAAATAAATCGCTAATATCTTCCATACTAGGTATTGATTCTATAATCTCAGTTTTAAACTTAGAGAACTCTTCATTCATCTGAGCATCTTTTCTCTCTATAGTCTCATAAACATCTTTCTTAAGTTCATGTATAGAATCGAGCAACTCTTTTTTATCCTTAGCAAGTTCATTAGAAAGCTCTAAAGAAGATATTAAATTATGTTCTACATGTCCGCTTCCATTTGACAAACTATTTTTCAAATTATTTATCTTAGTATCAATAGCTTCTTCATAATCATTCAATACTTTATCTAATCTGTTTACATATTGAGTGATATCATTATTCAAATAATGCTGACTATCTTCTACATCTTTTATCCTATCTTCAAATGCTTCCATTTTGTTTTCAAATGTAGAAAGTTTATCATCAATAAATAATTTTGATTTATCATTAGCCTCTTCAATAGAAACAATTTTGTTTTCTAAATCAGATTTCAAATTATTTATAGTATTTGATATGCTTTCTAATCTTTCATTAGAAGTAAGATTTTCTTTATCTAAGCTTTCAATTATAGAGTTTATACTATCAGTAAAGTTCTTTTCAACATTATTTATTTTTAAATTAAACTCATCAAATGAATCTCTAAACTTAAACTCTAAATCAGATTTGAAACTATCTGCCTTTTCAGCTATAAAATCAGAATATAATTCTTTTATTTTATCTCCGTCACCCCAAGAATCTTCAAAGAACTCTATGCGTTTCTCTAATCTGCTTGTGAAGTTCAAGTTATTATCTTCAATATCTGATAAACTATCTACTATAGAAGATATTTTAGTTTTATATTCTTCAAGAGTATTAAATATATCATTATTATTAGATTTAAATAACTCGAAACTCTCTTCTATTTTTTTCAACTCTTCAGATAATTCATCTTTACTTATTGTATTATCTTCATAAGAAGAGATTTTATTTACTAATTCTAATTCTTTGTTATTTATAAAATCATTAATCTTACTCTCTGAACTTTCAAGAGCTTTAGATATAGCATTATTTATATTTTCATTCAAATCATTTAATGAATCTGTTATGATATTATCTAAACTCTCTTTACTCTTCTCTATACTATCCATCTGCTCTTTTAATTTCGCATCTATCTTAGAAGAATAATCATTTAAATATACGTCAATATATCCTCTATTGGCATCTAATTTAGCTTTTTCTATTTCTAATTTCAAATTATTACAAAGCTCTTCTAAAGACTTAGAATTATTCTCATAAGCTGTATTTAATAATTTTGCATAGCTTTCATAATTAGAAATAATATTTTTACCAACATCATCTATATCTTTCATTATAGAAGATGATTCTTCTAATCTGTAGCTTTCTATATTTTTTAGCTCATCTTCATATTTATCAATAGCATCAGTGATAATATTATTAAATCTATTAATATCAGAAGTTAATTTACTTTCTAAATCACTAACCTTATCATTAATAGAGTCTATTCTAGATTCTAATGATTCGTTTAATTCATTTTCTCTATCTGCTATTTTCTCTCTAACAGCTTTTACTATATCATCTACAATAGATTCTTTTTTATCATTTGTACTATCTATAAATGATTCTATATTATTTTTTGCTTCTTTTAATTGTTCAAGCAAATTATACAAGCTGTCATCTTTCCAAATGGATATGCCATTTTCAACCTCATCAATTTGTTCTTTTAAATTTGATATTATCTCATTTTTCAAATTGTTTACTTCAGGAGTGATAGCATCTTCATAAAGCTTTAATATTTTACTTGGGTCTGATAAATTATCTTCAAAATAAGCAACTCTATTATTAATATTATCTCTAAACTCATCATTGCTAGAATTTAATTCATCATATAAAGAATAAAGCTTCTCTTTCTCTTCATCAAAATATTCTTTAGAAACACTATTATCTTCTAAAGTATCTATTTTATATTCTAATGAATACTTAAACTCAGATACCTCTTCAAATAATCTATCAATATCAATTCTTAAATTACCATCAACACCTTCTAAATTATTTTTTAAGAAATAAACTTCATTTTCTAATTCATCAAGCTTATTAAAATCTTCTTTTAATGAATTAAATGTATCTTGTAATTTTATTCTCTCATCTTCTAATTCATTTAAAGTATCATTATTTTTCAAAGCTTCCAATTCAAATTTAAAATTATCTATTTTATCTAATATACTATTTTTTTCATCTTCCATAGTATTTTTTATATTAGAAATCATACTCTCAGAATCTGATACCCTATTAAATATCTCTTTAGTAAACATATCAAATGATTCTTCAAATTGATTTTTTAATTCCTCAAAAATACTTGGAATATCTGATTTTTTAGCTTCTAAAATAGTATCTTTGAAATTAGCAAACTCTTCTCTTAATGCTTCAACATGTTCATCGCTTAGTACTGCACTTTCTATACTTAAGAACTTATCTTCAAAAGATTTATTTAAAGATTTATATTCTTCTTTAAGTTCTGATATTTTTGAATCAATATACTCATAGAATAATTTTTCTTTATCATCTAATTTAGATATTTGTTCAGCATAATCATTTAATTTGCTCTCTACAATAGATATTCTTTCATTTTGATTAAGAGTATTTTCATTTATTTTATTTATAGTATCATTCAAATTAGAATTAAGCTCATCAAAACTATTTCTTATTATATTATCCAATTCTTCTTTTGCTTTGTTTAATATATCAAGCTTATCTTCTAATTTAGAATCAATATTATTTAAATATTCTTCTAAATACTCATCAATATAATTCTTTTGAGATTCTGCATTCTCCTCTTTAAGATTTTCTAACTCATCTTTTAAATTATTAGACTATTTCAAGTTATTAGAATATTCTTCTAATAGAGATACTGAATTATTATAAACTTCTTCTAAGTCTTTTACATAATTCTCATAGCTATTTTTAACCTCTTCACTAATTTTGTTTAGAGTATCTGTACTCAACTCTGCACTATTAGCTTCTAAAGTGTTTATCTCTGTTTTGTAATTATTAACAGCTTCATTTAAACTATTATAGAAGTTCTCTAAATCTCTACTTACTTCATTGCTTATCTTATCATCAAATACTGATAACTTGTTTTCTATATCTTGAACTCTATCTTCTAATCTATCATATATAGCTTTCTCCTTTGATTCTAGCTCATTCATCATAGAAGACAATAATTCTTCTTTTTTAGTATCTGCATCTTTAATGTAGCTATCTATACTAGACTTAGATTCTTCTAATTTATCATATATAGATTTTTCTTTTAATTCTATCTCTTTCATTATAGAAGATAATAATTCTTC